>CAYJLO010000003.1:0-41055 GCA_964370835.1 uncultured Desulfovibrionaceae bacterium | reverse complement strand
AACTATTTTTTACGCAATTTTTCCACAAAGGCTTCGGCGGCCGATTGTTCTGCGGCGGCGCCCACGGCGGCAGGCACAATGGTCTTCCCTATGGGGCATAGGGTAAGCGCGGCCAGTTTCACGTGTTGCCAGGCAAAAGGGATGCCTATGATGGTGATGGCACAAGCCAAAGCCGAGGCCAAGTGCACCAATGCAATCCAAAAACCTGCAAAGATAAACCATATGACATTGCCCACAAAACCCATGGCACCGGTGCCTATGTCTTCTTTGCCGGTAAGGGTATCGCGAGAAATGGCCACCTTACCAAAGGGCAAGAAGGCAAAGGAACCAATGACAAAGCAAGCTCTACCAAAGGGAATACCTATGATGGAAATGAAGGCAAGCGCGCCAAAAAACCACCATAAAAGCCCCGTGATAACACCACCTAAAATGAACCAAAGTACATTTCCCAAACAGCTCATAGCGACTCCTATAAAAGTTCTCCGTCCCAGTTAAATAAACCGTCACGACGTAGTACAGGTAAATTATGCGGCGTATGTTCCACAATGCGCACAAACATATTGTAGCCGGCATTTTCCAATGCGGAACGTTTTTCTCCAAAGTTCAAAGGCCATGCGGGGTATAACCACACATTGGAGCCATAATTGCGCGCCCAGAAAATTTCACCCTTGGGGCTCATGAAGGGCTCTCCGGCTTTCACACCCAAGAGGCCAAAACGAGCTATGCCCACGGGCCAGAAGCCTTCCAGCACAAAGCCCAGCGGTAAGGGGCTCACTTCCGGCAAGGCCAGCAGGTCTTCTCCCGGTAATTCGGGGCTGGCAAAGGCCAAGGAAAAGCCCATTTCTTTTAAAACACTGATATGCGCCACGTTGGCCACGTTACAGAAAGGGCCAGCCATGAGGTCTAGCCCTTCTCTGCGGTCAAAGAGCTCTATTTGCCACGGCGCATTACACACAAATTGCGTGGCTCCATTGCGACACATTTGATCAATGAGACGCTTCATGCCCTTTTCTTCTTCGGGCCAAATGACCGGTGGCAACCACCAGCACACGCGCGGCACAATGGTGCGCGACAATTCCGCGGCCTTGGGCGAAAGCCACAATGCCATATGTCCGCCCTTGGCTCCGCGTGTTTCACGCCCTTGGGGCAAGGCAGAACGCAAGGTTAAATCTGGGCGTCTTTTCACGCGCAAAGCCGGCTCAAAGGCAGGACGCGAACGCACGGCGGCGCTGGGTCTACCCTTATGCTTATCCAACTTTTTCTGCCAAGCCTGTAAAATTTGCACCAACTCAGGTTCGCGGCGGTCGATGAGGAACACCGATGTGCCGGCCTTGGGTGTTTTATGCTTGGGCACGCGTATGGAAAGACTACCGGCCTTGGGCACGCGACGCGTCACCGATAGGGTGCTGTGGAAGCTTTGATCTTCCACGCCAATGCGCAAATAATCCTGCGGCAAAAGCTCGCGATAGGGCTTTACAATGGCTTGTCCGTCTTCTTCGATGGACACCTTACCGATGAGCAAACCGGAAGATGTGGAAGAATTGGGATCGGTGGGAATATTATTTTTCTGTGGCAAGAAGCGCGCCTTGGTGGAAGGTCTGCCCAAAGCCAATTCCAAATAATCCACGGCCATTTTCTTGGCCTTGGAATCCCCTGGGTTATCGCGTAAAAGCTTATAGGCCGACACCACATGATACACATAATGGGGGCCTTTTTTGCGGCCTTCGATTTTCCAAGAACGCAAATTTGGCACGTCTAGCAAAGTTTTTGCCAACACGTCCACAGATAAATCCAAGCAAGAGAAATAACGTCCGCTATGCTCTTTACCAACGCGATTGGGACGCTGACCGCGCCCTTGAGCGGCCATGCCACGCTGCACAGAACGCCCTTGAGCCAGAGGCTTACCTCTGTTTTCCTTCACCTTACTGCGGCTGGCTTCTTCTTCCAATTTGCTAAATTGCTTGGCTAAATTCTGTCCGCCCTGCTTATAAATACGGCGACATGGCTGCACACAGCGTCCGCGCAGGCCACTTTTGCCACCCATGTAGGACGACCAATAACAGCGGCCGGATACGCAATAGCAAAGCGCACCGTGCACAAAGGTTTCCAGCTCAAGACCCTCGGGGCAGGCTTCACCCATGACGCGGATTTCATCAATGCTGAGCTCACGCGGTAAAATAACACGGCTGGCACCCAGCTTTTGCGCCGCAATGAGGCCAGATGGATGGGTAATATTGGCCAAGGTAGATAAGTGTACCTCACCGGAAAAACCGGCCTGACGCGCAATATTCACAAAGCCTGTGTCTTGCACGATGATGGCATCGGCGCCCACTTGCTTATCCAAGCGTGACACCAAGTTATAGGCGCTGTCCATGTCTTCGGGTTTGAGCAAAGTGTTCATGGCCACATACACGCGGCTGCCTTGATCATGGGCTAAATCCACCAAACGCGAAAGTTCACCGGCGCCAAAATTTTCGGCCTGCATACGCGCAGAAAAGTGCTTAAGGCCCACATAAATGGCATCAGCTCCGGCGGCAAGGGCCGCAAGAAAACATTGGCTGTCACCAGCAGGGGCAAGAATTTCGGCTTTTACTGTCATAGTCTTACTCGAAGGAGCCTAGCGGCCCCTTATTTGATTAAATTTTGTAATAGTCCTTGTACCAAGCCACGAAGCGCGCAATGCCTTCTTCCAGCGGCGTACAAGGGGAAAAGCCCGTGAGGGCAGAAAGTTTGTCCACGCTGGCATGGGTGGAGACCACATCTCCATCCTGCATGGGCATGTAATTTTTAATGGCTGTCATGCCAAGGCTTTTTTCCAAAATGGCAATGAAATCGCCCAAGGCCACCGTATTGTTATTACCAATATTGTAGATGCGATACGGCGCGGGGCTGGTGTCCGGCGCGGGATTTTGCGCATCCCATGCGGCATCGGGGGCGGCAGGAATTTGCAATGTGCGCACAATGCCTTCCACAATGTCATCTATATAGGTGAAATCCCTTTGCATTTGGCCATTGTTAAAAACATTGATGGGCTTACCGTTCACAATGGCCGTGGCAAAAAGATGCAAAGCCATGTCCGGTCTGTTCCAAGGGCCATACACGGTGAAAAAGCGCAAACCAGTGCAAGGTAAGTTATACAAATGACTGTACGAATGCGCCATGAGCTCATTGCTCTTTTTGGAAGCGGCGTACAGGCTTACGGGGTGATTTACCGGATGTTCCTCAGCATAGGGGCGTTTGCCATTTAAGCCATACACCGAGCTTGAAGAGGCAAAAACCAAGTGCTCCACCTTATTATGGCGGCACCCTTCCAAAATATTTCCAAAGCCCACCAAATTGGACTGTATATAGGAACGGGGGTTTTCTATGCTATAGCGCACGCCGGCTTGGGCCGCCAAATGCGCCACATGGGTAAATTTTTCTTTGGCAAAGAGCGTGTCCATGAAGGTTGTGTCGGCAAGGTCTCCAAATTCAAAACGGAAATTTGCCACAGGCTCAAGTTCTGCCAGACGTGCTTTTTTTAGATTTACATCATAGTAATCATTAAGATTATCAATGCCCACCACGCTATGCCCCAAGGACAAAAGACGCAAAGCAAGTTGATGCCCGATAAAACCGGCCACACCCGTAACTAAAACATGCATAAGGACTCCTTCACAAATATAAAACAACTGCCCATTGCCCATACATAGTGTCTCTGGGCAAAAAGTCAAAAAAAAGTTTCGCTGTGCACCATACTGTTTTCTTTACCATTTATCCAGTACTCTTTTTAGCACGAAAATTTTGCTTTTCTTATCTTGCCTAGGCCATTACAAATGATTATTGTAAAGA
Organism: uncultured Desulfovibrionaceae bacterium; assembly: GCA_964370835.1. Classification (GTDB taxonomy): domain Bacteria; phylum Desulfobacterota; class Desulfovibrionia; order Desulfovibrionales; family Desulfovibrionaceae; genus CAYJAD01. The sequence continues at coordinate 37,224 of CAYJLO010000003.1, read as the reverse complement.
GTTAGACAAAAACAAGTATACTACGCATTATGAGCCGTAAAAGCAGGAATATATGGAACAAAAAACTTCTACTTCGCACACCAGTCAAGATCAATCTTCTCAAGAAAATACCGAAAAAAAAACCACCCATAAGGCCCACATGGCCGATATTTTACAAGATAAACAGCATAAAGAATTGCTTTTCTATTTATCCGTGGCCATTTTCTTTTTGGAGCTCATCGTGGGCGGTGTGGCCTTTTTCTATGGCATCATTCATGCCACCCCAGGCGCCAATGGCGGACCTCCGCAATTTCAATTCCCTTGGTTAAGCTATGCCATTGCTGCCGTGGTGGCACCGGCGGCGCTCTTACTCATTGTGCACATGGCCGGCGTGGGGCTTTTTCGCTCCATGCACAAAAGAACACCGGAAGAAGAAGCCGCTTGGCGCGAAAGCTTGCCCCAGCGTTTGCAAAAGGTCTATACCATCATGCAAGGCGCACCCACCATCGTGCTCTTTTTGGGCGTCATATTACTGGGTGTGGCGCTCTTTTATGTGGACGGAGCCATCACCGCCGTCATGCGCATGGGAGAAGCCCTTGCCCCCTATTGGCCTTGGATCATCGGCGGCGGCCTTGGTTCCGTTTGTATCATTTATGTGGGCAAAGCCTATTTTGGCTATCGCACACGCCGCATGGAGCAAGAATACGCCTTTAGACGCGAAATTTTTGAGCGCACAGGGCAAATCTTAGTGGATAAAGGCACGGTGCAATTGCCCCCTGCCTATGACGTGGGTCAGGTGGCGCACGAAACGGCCCTTGGCGCAGGAACCACCATGGACGTGACGGCGATGCATGCCCTGCCCGAAGTGGAAAATATTGAAGGTGCGCCTGTGCAGGATATATCCGTCGAAAAGGACGACATCGTCAATGAAGATGCCATTGTGGATGTTGTTGTTGCGGATGCGGATGGCAAGAAAAACGCGTAACCGATTTAATATTATATTTATCTTTCGAAACAAATTCCGATAGCATAAAAATTTTTTGTTAGACCCAATCTGTAAGGGTTTAAGGGTGGCTACTGGCCCCCCTGGCCACCCTTACCAACCCGCCTCCCCCCATGACAGTCTGGCAGTGGCCTTTTCTTTCGTAGCCCTTTTTCGTTTCACTCCAAAAGGGGCTACTGCAGAACGCGCGAGCCAAGGTCTCGCCGCGTGACACTGCACAGACTTGCTCGTGCTCACACAACGGCCTACGCACTACAAAACTCTATTCTGTAAAATACATATCATTATGATGGGGATGTATAGAAATAAAAGCCTGCTGATAACAAGAAAAACATCTTTTTACTTACTGTCAAAGCTTTTAATTAGAAGTATCTCAAATTACGAATTTTCGTGTTTTAGCAAGGAAGATAAGCAAGCTTTGAGGGAGTGTATACAGACATACATGACCGAAAAAGCTTGCGAAATCTGACGCAGATAAAACCGAAAAGGCGTATTTGAGAAAATGCCCTATAGCTTTTGCAAAAACTTACGCATATTCATATGACATAGAGCCACACCAAGGGCGTCGCTGGTGTCCAGTAACCATTCTTCCTTGGTATTAAGCAATACGCGCACCATATAAGCCACTTGCTCTTTTTCTGCACGTCCCACGCCCACTAAGGATTTTTTCACCACTGTGGGTTCATAATCATACACCGCCAAGTCATGGGCCGCACAAGCCGCCACAGCCACGCCGCGCGCTTGCCCAAGCTTCAAAGCTGTCAGGGGATTTTTAGCCGTGAACACCTGCTCTATGGCCGATTCTTGCGGCTTATGATGAGCAATGACCGCGTGTAATTCTTTATATATGGTGGCGAGTCGCTGTGAAAAAGGCGTATTGCCCTTGCTTTGGGTGCGAATGGCACCACAATCCACAAGCTGCAATACGCCAGATTTTTCTTCCACAATGCCCCATCCGGTCACGCGTGAGCCGGGGTCAATACCAAGGACACGTATCGACATTAGGCCATTTCTGCGAGAATTTCTTCGGGTAAGTCAAAGTTTGCGTACACGTTTTGCACGTCATCATTGTCGTCCAAAGCGTCCATGAGCTTCAACACCTTGCGAGCCGTATCGGCATCAAGCATGATGGTGTTTTGCGGAATCATGGCAAGCTCTGCAGAGAGCATTTCCACTTCTGCGCTTTCCAAAGCGTCGCGCACAGCGGCAAAATCAGCCATGGCAGTGTGAATGGTCCAGGTGTCGCCATCGTCAATGACATCGTCGGCACCGGCTTCCAAGGCCACTTCCATCATGGCATCTTCGTCATATTTGGCTCTGTCGATGCTGATGACACCCTTGCGATCAAACATAAAGGTAACGCAACCGGTTTCACCCATGGAGCCGCCATGCTTGGTCAAGAGGTGACGCACTTCGGCCACGGTGCGGTTTTTGTTGTCGGTGGCAGTTTCCACGATGACAGCAATGCCGCCGGGGGCATAGCCTTCGTAGTTGATTTCAAAAAGTTCGCCGCCTGCATCCTCACCGGTACCCTTACGGATGGCACCTTCGATTTTGTCCTTGGGCAAGTTCACAGCCTTGGCAGCGGCAATGGCGGCACGCAAACGTGAGTTACCGGCAGGGTCACCGCCACCCTTGGCGGCAATGATAATCTCTTTGGCAGCCTTGGTAAAAACTTTACCGCGCTTGGCATCTTGGCGACCTTTACGATGTTGGATATTGGCCCATTTACTATGTCCAGCCATGATCTAAACCTCTCTCTTTAAATAACATTTATTCATTATTTTCTAGGGGTTGCCCTTTAAAGCCCGTACCCACAAAAAAAGTTTCCTTACTTTCTTGGCGAGAACTGTTGGGCTTAAAAGACTTCACCTTGGTAAATTGCTTGCGCATGGGGGTGATCAAATCTTGCACATCGGGCCCCATGAATATTTTTACAATGAAAACGCCGCCTTCCTTAAGATAAAGGCTAGCCACATTGAGCGCTTCTACGCACAAATCCAAAGAACGCGCTTGGTCGGTGAATTTTGTGCCCGTGGTGCGTGGTGCCATATCGCTCATGACCACATCAAAGGGGCCCAGCTTTTGCAATTTTTCTTCAAATTCCGGCGAGCGCTCAAAAACATCCTCTTGCATAAAGGTGATATTTGAGGGAAAAATAGTTTCCGTGGTTTGAATGTCGCAACCAAGCACAAAGCCCTCTTTGCCCACTTTTTCAGCGGCACCAAGGGACCAAGAACCAGGAGCTGCGCCAAGATCCAGCACCTTCATGCCGCGCCTAAAGATTTTGAATTTATTATCAATTTCTTTTAGCTTATACACGGAACGGGCAGGATAGCTTTGCTCTTTTGCCTTGCGAAAATAGTAATCTCTGTATTCTTTCATAATTTCACCATGCGGGAACATATGCTAAAAATCGCTTTTAGCCAAGTATATTATGCCCCTAAAAATTTTGTGAGTGCTTTATGAATCCACACCATGGCTTAACTTCGCCCCCCCACGCACAACGCCCCCAACGTTTGCGCATGGCAGATTTTCGTCAAAAAGCCTTTAGCCTTGATGGTGGCAAGGCCTCGTATACGCGCCTAAATGCGCACCTGGATACGCATGCACAGCCCACAGCGCACATTATTTTTGGCATGGCAGGACTCTGGGGGTTGGCACAAGCTGACCTATTCTTTCCATGCCAAAACACGCCCCTATATGTGGTGGAGTGTGAGAAATTTTTCACTGGCTTGACACCTGAACAAAAGCAATCCCTGCCCCCCCTGCCGAAACATATGCAAATGATTCAAGCCGAAGACGTGCCTGCCCTGCTTGCCAAAGAACCCTGCGCCGCCCTTTGGTGGTATGGGCATAATACGCGGCTTTTTCCGGATTTTTGGTGGCCCATCTTGGGGCAAGCACTGGCGCAAAGTCACGCCTCCGCCCATACGAAAAGCACTTCCACCGGCAAGCCTGTCATCTTACTGGGATGCGCGCCCAATCAGCTTTTGGAGCAAGAGCTCACCCTTGCCTTCACGGCCTTGGGTTATGAAGTAGTGCCCGTGCGCCAAGGGGGTTTTAGTCATGTGCAGGGACAGACAGCGGCCGCACAAAATCAACATGACGCTCTACGTGATGCCCTCACTGAAGTGCAGCATTCCGGACGCGTGGCACTCTTTTTCTCCCTCAATTTGCAAGGACTTGATGCCCACGGGCAAGACTATGCTCTACTGCAGGCTTTGGGCATTCCCGTGGCTTTGTGGTTTGTGGATAATCCATGGCATGTGCTTGCGTCATTACGCTTACCTTGGTGGAAAAAGTGCGCCATCTTGGTGACGGATGCCTCTTTTATGTCTGCTTTACGGCAAGAAGGTGCTGAAAAAGTTCTGCATATTCCGCTGGCTACGGCACAACACATGTGGCAAGCGCAAGAAGAAGCGCATAAAGCGCAATACCGCAACAACGGCAACATTAAGGCCGCCATGAAGGCTTCGTGCATTTTTGTGGGCCGTGCGGCTTTTCCACAAAAGCAGGGATTTTTTGCCGCGGCAAAAGTTGCGGCAGAGCTTTTCACATTGGCGCAAGAAAGTATTGTCCAAGGAAAAGGATCACCGCATTTTCACTGGTGGGCCGAGGCCATGCAGGTGCACTCTTTTTGGCTACACGCGCAGTTACGCCATGTGGGTCTTGGGGCTGAACAAAGTGCTCAGTACCAGCGCGTGCACTGGTTACAAAGCTTTTTGCCGAACAATGTGGACATTTTTGGCGATGCAAAGCTTTGGCAAGAGCTCTTACCCCAAGCTGATGCGCATGTTTTTCATGAAAATGTGGATTATTATGGTGAGCTTTCAGCCCTGTATGCGGCGGCCCCTGCAGTGCTTAATATCACCTCGCTGCTTCTTCCGGCGGGGCTTACGCAAAGACATTTTGATGTTTGGGCGGCTGGGGGCTTTTTATTCAGCAATACAACAGATGGATTGAATATTTTCCCCAAGGAATTGGTGCAAGCCATGGCCTTTTCTCGAGCAGAGGATGCAAAAAGTGCTGTGCAACACATGTCACACAGCACTAAAGAAGAACTGAAAATGGGCTGGCAAGAGCACTTACGCGCCAAGCACAGCTATGAAATACGAATGAAGCAAGTATTAGAAACGCTTATATAACCTTACGCATGCGCCAAATGTGCGCCAAGGTTAAAGCCGCAAAAGCACCGCCGGCCATGTAATGGGCTTTCTTATTACCCATGCCACCGCTGACCAAGGTTACCAAGAAGGTGGACAACATGGTTCTATTGATGAGTTTGCGCTTTTGCGCCGCTGTGAGCTGAGTGGGGGCCCATGAAGACGGCTTGTAAGCAATAGCACTGGTGCAAGCTGTGGTTGTTGCTGGGCTTTGAGCCTCAAGCCAACCCTGACCTTGCTCCAAAAGTGCTTGAATTTCTTCTTGCGTGATGGATTCATGATCATAATGAATCAGCAAGGAACCGGTGATGCACTTGTGCTCAATGCTTAAAATGCCATTCATATCTTTTAAAAAGTTACAAATTTCTTCACCAAGGGCTTGGTCTTTCAAGGCCGGATGACGCAAACGAATGCGCCCCTCGGTGAAAGAAACTATATAATCTTCAATCATATTCCCTCCATATGCCCAGTAATCTGCGCACTTTTACGCTGACACTGTCCATCTAATCATTTGAAAAAGCTTTGTGTTAAAACTTTTTCAGCACCCTTGTCACACAGCCTCATGGCAAGGTAACGTCCAAAATACTATAAAACTTAGGCTGTGTAAAATATACAATATAACTCAATTTATGGCTTGAGCATATACGCTTTTTTGTGACCGTAGCATGACAAAGCAGGATTTTCATCCTTTTTTAACATGCTACGAAATGTATACCTATAAAAAGGTTTAATTTTCAATAAGTTCCTCACTGGGAACTGCTGGTAAATGCGGTCTTGTGGCATTTAAGGTCACGCCCACAGTGGTCACATTATGCAAAATGGCCGACATGGTGGGAGTAATTATTCCAAATAAACTTAAACCTAAGAACGCGGAATTCAAACTCATATTGGCCGCAAAATTTCCCCTGATGCGTTGCACCACTTTTTGCCCAAGCTGACGAGCCACCACCAAGGAATGCAAATTACTTTCCAGCAAGACCACGTCTGCCACTTCCTTGGCTAAGTCAGTGCCATCGCGAAGGCTTACGCCCACGTCTGCCATGGAAAGGCCGGGGGCATCATTGACGCCATCGCCCACCATGATAACCTTGCATCCTTCAGCTTGTAATTCTTGTACAATCTGGGCTTTGTCCACGGGTAAGATACCGGCATGATATTCAGTGATTCCAAGGTGCTCTGCCATATTGGCCGCGGCACGTCTATCATCGCCCGTGAGCATGACCACGCGTTTTATACCGCTTTCCTTAAGCTTGGTGATAACTTCCAAAGCCTCAGGGCGCACGGTATCACGTATGGCTATGATGCCGGCAATGAAGCCACCCCTTGCCAAATAAAGCAAGGAATATCCGCATGCTATAAGGCGTTCCACTTCTGATTCCATGGAACTGATATCGATATTTTCATCATCGCGGATATAGTGACGACTACCCAAAAGCACTCGCTCACCATGCAAGCGGCTGGCTATGCCGTGGGCCACCACATATTCCACTTCGCCATGTTCTTCCTCATGCATGAGGCCCTGTAGTTCGGCTTCGCGCACAATGGCACGCGCCACTGGATGCGGGAAGTGCTCTTCCATGCAGGCGGCAAGGCGTAAAATTTCTTGAGGCTCATGACTATCGCAAGCCAAAACTTCTGCCACTTGAGGCTTGGCTTCGGTGAGCGTACCTGTTTTATCAAAAACAATGGTATCGGCTTCGGCTAAAGCTTCTAAAAAGACGCCGCCCTTGATGAGCACACCGCGGCTGGCCCCTTCGCGCATGGTGGCCAAGATGGCTAGCGGCGTTGCCAAACGCAATGCGCAGGAATAATCCACCAAAAGCACCGAAGAAGCGCGGATGGGATCGCGCGTAATAAGATACACAAGACCGGAAAGCAAGAAAGTAAATGGCACGGCGGCATCGGCCATACGCATGGCGCGGCTTTCGATATCTGCCTTAAGGCTTTGGGAATCTTCGATGAAATCTATAATCTTTTGCAAGCGCGTTTCTGAGGCAAGGCTGGTGGGCTTCACAATAATGGTGCCCTCTTCCACCACAGTGCCGGCATAGACCGAAGCACCCTTGGTGCGCACAATGCCTTGAGGCTCGCCGGTCATGGAGGACTGATTCACCACAGCTTCGCCTTGTACCACCACGCCATCAACCATAATAACAGCACCGGTGCGCACGATGACTTCATGCTCAAGGGTCAACTCTGCAAAGGGAATGCGCACTTCGCTATCTTCGTGGCGAATCCACACATTATCCACATCCAAAGCCAAGCTTTGTGCCAAGCCTTGACGGGAATGATGGCGCGTCCACTCTTCCAAGGCCTCACCAAGACCCAAGAGGAAGGTGAGCATGCTCACGGTGGGGAAATCCCTACGCAGTAAAGATATTCCTATGGCGGTGGCGTCTAAAAGCTCCACATTAATCTTACCGCGCATGAGGGAAGAAACACCCTGCATAATATAAGGGATGGCAGATTTTATGCTCAAAATCATACGCAACCACGGCGGCATGAATATGCGCATGAGGCCATAACGCACCAAAGCTCCCACCAAGGGGAATTTATTGAGCGAGCGCAATGGGGCAATTTTATCTGGCAATGCCAAGGCTGAACCCACAAGGCTCAGTGCTGTACTGCTGCTACCTTGCGGGGCATTGATGTCTTCCACCTGTAAAATTTCCAAAGCTTGAGTACGAGCTTCATCGCTTTCATACCAAAAGAGCACAGAACCGGTGCGCGGATTGATGCTCACCTCGCAAATGCCTTTAAGCTGCCCAAGCTGCTCAAGCAAAGCCGTGGCAAGTTTGGCAGACATGGGCTTGAGGGAACGCGCACGCAATCTGCCTACGCTTCCTTGAATTTCATGTACAATACGACAACAGTGCATGACGTCCCCTCGAAAGCCTAAGCTTTGGCCTTTTCTTCAGTTTTACGTTTTTCAGAAGTGTTTTGTGCTTCAGCAACTAAATCTTCTACGGTTTCCTTAAGGGTTTCCACTTTGGACATGACGCAATCTTTTGCGTCCATGCCACGGCTCAATAAATCAGCCGCCATGGGACGAAGGCATGTATTACCACTTAAAGCTTGCTTTGCCATGGCACCCACAACAACACCACCCAAAAACACTAAACCGAAACGGAAAAATCCTTGCATACTTTACTCCTTTTATTTGCGATAATTTGTCATTGAAATGTAACTCTATACCGCATAGCTAACACAAAAATACACAATTGCAAGCCCTTATACAGTAAAAATGCACGGACAATGATTAGCTTTTTCAACTTCTAGAGCTTTTTTAGCTTTAAGGCAAGTAATTTTTGAAAACAGTTCTCACTGAAAATCAGATAAAAAAACAGCTCTTCTGATTTTTTAAATTAATATATCAAGTCTTTACAAAATTAGCATTTTAGTATTAATTATTTGTTAACACAAAAAAAAGTATTCTATTTTTGACTGTTAATTTCAATATTTTTTAATTTTTAGACCAAAAAAAACTGCGTACCCAAGCACGCAGTTTTCACAAAATGTCTTTTAATAGGCGCCCTCACCGCGCAAAGCCACCGGTATGGTACGCATGAGGATCCACAAATCCATCCACACTGACCAATTGGTCACATAATAGCGATCATACGAAACACGCTGTTCATATGTGGTATTATTCCGTCCAGATATTTGCCAAAGTCCTGTAATACCAGGTTTTACCTCTTGATATTCAAGATAAACATCGCCATAGCGCTCTATTTCATTTTCCACAATGGGACGCGGCCCCACCAAGGTCATGCTGCCCATGAACACATTGAACAGCTGTGGTAGCTCATCTAGGCTGGTCTTGCGCAAAAAATGCCCCACCTTGGTAATACGGGGATCATGGCGAAGCTTTTGATCTTTTTTCCATTCTTCGCGATATTCTTCATTATCTTCAAGATATTGATTAAGCACGTCATCGGCATTTTGTACCATGGAGCGAAATTTAAATATGCGTATGGCCTGACCACCTTGCCCAATGCGCTTTTGGCTATAAAAGGCCGGTCCTTTGGAACTTGTGCGTATCCAAGCCACAAGAAAAAGGAACAGCGGCGCCAAAAACACCAAAGCCGCACTGGAAATACATATATCCATAAAACGCTTCACCCGCAGGCGACGCATATCGGTGAGATTTTGCTTCACCATAAAGGCAGTGGAATTGCCCAAAAGACGCGGTGCCAACCAAAATTTCTTTAAAGTTTGAGATTGAGGAGCCACGACAAGTACACGCTTACACAGCAGGGCTACTTCTTCAAATTGTTTAGAATCATTAACATTTTTCCCTTCATCACTGACCCAAATAAACATGGGTGAGACATACGTACTTTGTACATCTATGACATTTTTCTTCCATATATAAGGGGAATCATTCATATCTATATGACCCACAGGTCGCAAACCACGTTCAGGATGCTCCAAGAGCTCTTGCCAAACTCGACCCACATGCTCTTTTTTTGCCAAAAAGAACACCGGTGTACCCCACCATTCTTTACGGCATAACCTACGGCGCATGAAACCGCGTACCACGGGCACAGCCACCACGCTCACACTCCACGCCACAATAAGAATAATACGTGAATATTCCACAGAAATTTGCGTCATGAAAAAGACAACAAGTATAACAAGATATGCCAGTGATACACTGAGAAAAAGAGATTTCACCTCTTTATGGGCCGGCGGCACCGGCGTTTCACAAGAGCCAAACATTAAAGCAAATATGGGGCCAGAGCACAATAAAATGCTCATAACTAAGTAGATAGTATAGTCAATATCTCCCCACAAGGAGCGTAAAAAAACGCATAAAGAAAGCACAATTTGTAAGGTAAGGCCATCACATAATAAAGTAATGAGCTGGGCCGGACGAATGCCCAAAAATTTTCGTATCATTATATCCCACATAATATATCCTTAACCTTGCTTTGACATGCAAGGTTCTTGATTAAGTTTTTGCAATCCCAAGATATACAGTAACATGCATGGGTAAATCAAGCTGTTAACCGTGGTAAAAATTGCTTTTTCCATGCTAACTCACCACATGAACACAAATTTTGTGTGATATTAATAAACACTGCATCGCCCTTTGAAAAATAGTTATACAAAGCTTTTCACCATGACAGATTCCCTCTTTCTCAAAACAATAACCTTATATTACAATGCAAAATCTCCACACATGCCATGCATACATGACAATACACTGCCCTTTACGTTGCAATATGCTGTGAATTCACTAAGTTTTACACACTTGCCATAAAAACAATACTTTGCTATTTCAGTCCTTGGCCTTTTTAGACCTTTTTCAAATACCCAGTGTTAAGGAGTTTGTAAGTTTATGAAAAGAATTCTTGCCTTTGGTCTGTTGACGGTATTACTTGCCGTAGGTAGTGCTCAAGCAGCACAAAAAACCTATGTAAATGGTATAGATGCCAACTACCCCCCTTTTGGTTTCGTGAATACGGAAGGTAAGCCTGACGGCTTTGACGTGGAGTCCATGAATTGGATTGCCAAAAAAATGGGCTTTAAAGTGGAACATAAGCCCATCGCATGGGACGGTATCATTCCTGCCCTTCTGGCCAAGCAAATTGACATGATTGCTTCCGGCATGAGCATCACCGATGCGCGTAAGCAAATGGTTGAATTTTCTAACCCTTACTGGGAAGTTTCTCGCGTATTCATCGCACAAAAAGATTCTGACCTCACCAATGCCACCATTTTAAGCGGCAAAACAAAAATTGGTGTTCAACGCGGTACTTCTGAAGCCTCTGACTTTCAAAAAGAAATTAAAGAAAAAGGTTATCCTGTAGAACTCGTGCAATACGAATCTGCTCCTTTAATCGTTGAAGATTTACTTAACGGTCGTATTAATGCTGGCCTTATGGACAAATTGCCTGCCGATGACGCCATCAGCAAAGATAAAGCTGTGAAAATTGTGGGCGTACACGGTAAGCCAGACAATTTCGGCGTGGCCATTCGCAAAGATGACGTAGAATTACGCACCTTGGTTAATGAAGGCTACAAAAAGCTCATGGCCGATCCTTACTGGAAGCAATTGCAAGAAAAATACTTGCAAGACAAGAAATAGCACCTAACTTTCCCCCGTTTGTCATGAACGGGGGACTTTTCTCTTTATGGAATTACTTAAAACTATATTTGATGCCCTGCCCTATATCTTGGGCGGTAGTGTTGTTACCATAGCCAACGTGGGTATAGCCTTGGCTATGGGTCTTGTGGTGGGCGTGCCCATGGCAACATTACAAGTGTATGGCCCTTCCTTCTTGCGTCGCATCATATCCATCTACGTATGGTTTTTCCGCGGCGTTCCCATTTTAGTCTTGTTATTTTTATTTTTTGGACTTTTTGTTTCCTTAGGACTCAGCGCCAACCCCTTTGTTATATCTTGTTTGGTACTTGGTCTCACAAGCACAGCTTACCAATCGCAAATTTATCGCGGTGCCATTTTGGCCTTACCACAAGGACAACTCAAGGCCGCAAGAGCCCTTGGCATGCAGGATAACACTGCCATACGCCACATAATTTTGCCCCAAGCCATGCGTATGTCCATCCCCGGATTTGCCAACGAATTTTCTATTTTACTTAAAGACTCGGCCATTTGTTATGTACTTGGTACGCAAGAAATCATGGCTAGAGCCAATTTTGTGGCTTCACGCACCTATGAGCATTTGGCTTTCTTTGCGGTGGCCGGCGTTTTATATTTTATCATTACATTACTTGGTTTTAAACTTTTACGCATGGTAGAACAGCGCACCTATGTGCCCGGTTATGCCATATCGTAATGGCCCCATCTTCACATTATAAGGCATATCATTATGAATACACCTGTGCTCGACATACAGTCCATCAGTATAAAACTTGGTGGCAAAACCATTTTACAAGATTGCTCCTTGAGCATGAATCGCGGCGAGCTAAAGGTGCTCATCGGGCCTTCCGGCGCCGGTAAAAGCACTCTTTTGCAATGTATTAACTGTCTTATTATGCCAGACAGCGGTAGCATTAGCCTTGAAGGGAAAGAGCTTGATATGAAAAATACCAAGGCTCTGTGTGCCTTCCGTTCGCAAGTGGGTATGATTTTCCAAGATTTTAATCTTTTTGACCACCTGACTGCCGAAGAAAATGTGGCCATTGCTTTGCGCAAAGTTCGTGGCTTTTCTGCACAAGTGGCTAAAAATAGAGCCCTTGCCGAGCTAGACCGCGTGGGCCTTAGCAAACGCTCACAACTCTACCCCGCCCAGCTTTCCGGCGGACAAAAACAAAGAGTAGCCATAGCGCGCGCATTGGCCATGGATCCCAAGGTTATTTTATTGGACGAACCCACATCGGCCCTTGATCCGGATTTAGTGGGTGAAGTTCTCACCGTTATCCGTGATTTAGCCCGCGGCGGCATGACCATGATTATGGCCACACACCAAATGGATTTTGCCAAAGCTTTGGCCAATGAAATTATCTTCATGGAACAAGGTGTTATCATTGAACGCGGTACGCCGGAGCATTTGCTTTCCAGTGATACACGCACCAGCGCTTTTTGCAATAAAGTTTTGGATATTGAAGGAACCAAACCCACCAAACATACGGCCAAAGTGAATTTCTCCACCGGTGAAGGTATCATTGAAGCTGTGGAGCAAAAATAGGATTTGTGCCAATCATGATTGATATTCCCTTTTTATCCGAAGAACTTATCCCCGTACTTAATGAGGGTTTTTGGCTTTCGTTGGCCGTGATTTTGCCTTCAGCCATCATGGGTTTTGGGGGCGGCGTTATTTTGGGTATCATGCGCGTATACGCTTCCCCTTTTGTGCGAAAAATATGTGATGGCTATGTGACGCTCATTCGCGGTGTGCCCTTGGCGGTGCAACTGCTGATGATTTATTATGCATTGCCCAAGATTGGTCTTTTTTTTGATCCCTATGTGGCGGCGGTGCTTTCCTTCACCATCTGTAGTTCTTCTTATCATTCAGAATACATACGTGGTGCGCTCTTTTCCATCCGACAAGGTCAAGTCAATGCGGCCAGTGCCTTAGGCATGACTAAATTGCAAGCTGTAATGTATATCATCATTCCACAAGCTGCTCGTAGAGCTTTGCCGGGCTGTGGTAATGAAATTATCTATTTAATAAAATATTCTTCCTTGGCGCACTTTGTTACCGTCATGGATATCATGGGTCAGGGCAAAGCCGTGGCATCCACCACCTTCCGCTTCACCGAAGTTTTCTTGATTGTGGGGCTCTACTACTTGGCACTGGTAACCGTGGCCACGTGGATTTTGCATCTTTTGGAAAGACATTACCACATACCAGGATTTGGAACGCGCTAAACCATGCAATTTCCGCAAGCTTGGCAAAACGCCCTGCCAGCATCTTACGCCCTCTTGGCGCAAAAACTGTGTTCACAAGTGGCTCAGTTACGCCAAGAGGGGCATATCATTTATCCCCAACAACACCATATTTTCCGCGCTCTAGAGCTCACAAAGCCACAAGACGTGCGTTGCGTCATCCTTGGGCAAGACCCTTATCATGGGCAGGGGCAAGCGCAAGGATTGGCTTTTTCCGTGCCGGAAAACACCGCACCCAAAGCCTTTCCCCCTTCGCTGAAAAATATATTTAAGGAAATTTCGCAAGATGTGCAAAACCAAGCACAACCATGCAACCCCTGCTTAGAACGCTGGGCAAAGCAAGGCGTGCTCTTGCTCAACACCGTGCTCACTGTGGAACATGGTAAAGCGCACAGCCACGTCCATATGGGCTGGCAAGAGCTGACCCAAGGTATTTTACAATGCGTAGCACAGGGCCCAAGCCCTGTGGCAGTGCTTTTATGGGGTAAACCAGCGCAAAGCCATGCCACGCTTTTTGCCCCTAGCACAACAGTCACAAAAGCCCATCATGTGCTTATGACCGCGCACCCTTCGCCTTTATCAGCCCATAGAGGCTTTTTGGGCTGTGGACATTTTAGCAAGGTCAATGCTTGGCTTCAACAACAAGGTCAAGAGCCCATTGTCTGGTAAAACAGAAGCCAACGCCATGGGGCATGGCTATATATATGAAAAATTTTGGGCTTAAAGCTTAATCATCATAATCATCGTCATCGCCCCAAAGATCTTCGCCCAAGACCTTATAAGAGCGCACAAAAAGGCTTAAAACTGCGTCTTTTTCTGTGAGCATGCCTGTGGCTTCCACCACAGCACCACTTTCTTCATCCAAGTCTGCTCCAGCGCCACGCGGAATAATTTGATATTCGCGATCGCCTTCAGCAATAATAACTCTCTCCCCATTTTGTCCCTTTTCTGGGAGGGGGCTCACCATGCCCTTTACAGTAATAATAGTAGACGACATTTTTTTTTCCTCTTTAAATCTAATCCTACGCCCTTAAAGCGCAATTTTTTGCTAGCGCAATATAAAAAAAAATCTTTACAATTGCAATACCTTCCTCAAATTCTTAGTAATAAACTAAGAATATAGAAAAAGTCTAAAAATGACAAAAATTGACAAAATCTAGAGTTTTTCTAGCTAAAAAACTTCATTTTTTGCTTTTTTTTAGTAAAAAACCGTGTTATGTGAAATCTACTAAGAAAAACTGTGAACCAGTTTGAGGTGGAACATGAGCAAAAATGAAAATTTACTCCAGTGGAAATCTTTCAATATATTTTTAATATTGGCATTATGTCTGTTTTTAGCAGCTTGTGGTGCCAAAACCACCTCTAAAAAAGGCATGGCCAAAGGATATGCCATATCCAAAACAGCACAAAGCCAAATAGGCAAATATTATCGCTTTGGTGGAACCTCCCCCAAAACAGGCTTTGACTGCTCTGGGCTCATCATGTGGGCCTATGAAAAGCACGGCATAAAAGTGCCACGTGTCACCAAGGATCAAGCCAGAGCCGGAAAAAAAGTACATTCCAGCAAAGCAAAACCAGGTGACATTGTTGTCTTCAAAAGCTCTGCCACATCAAGCGGCTATCATACAGCCATGTACATTGGGAACAATAAATTTGTACACAGCCCCAAAACCGGTGCTAAAATTCGTGTGGAAAGCTTAAATAGCTATTGGAAACCAAAAGTCTCCAGTGTGCGTCGTATTGTAAAATAATACCCCTCCGAGCCGCTTTGTGTGAGGGAACAGCCTACTCTTACGCATTGCGGCTCCATTACGATATTATGAGAACTTTCATTTCTATTTAACTTTTCAGGGTTTTAACTTGCATAAGTAACCGCAATGCGCTATGCAAAATAGACATACTCACATTGGCCTAGACCATGGAGGCTTTATGAATAAAACACTTAGTCTGGCGGACATGGCTCGGCATTTTTCCTTGCCCGAATCCACAGCTCGCTACTATTGCAAGAGATTTGCACCTTTCATGACCATTTATGGGGATGGTAGGCGCAAACGCTATGGTCATGAATGTCTTACGGTCATAAGTACCATCATTGAACATATGAAAATGGGAAAGACAGCGCAAATGGTGGAAGAAATACTCCTCACACAATTTCCCTGCACCAGAGAGAACCCCATCGATGGCGACACGGCATATTATGGTACAAGACCATCTTTTGACACCAGCGCCACACCCCATATGAGCTCTCAAAATAAATTTTCCGGACAAAACCATGCACAAAGTGCTTCCGTTCACGAAATGGCTCACTACGGCCAAAATCAAGGACTAGCCCATTCTGGAGCACATTTACCCCATAACGGAGCGCAAGTTCCTCATGGTATGGATGGCGCAGCAGGACAATTGCTCATGCAATATCTCGAACAGCAATCAAGTGCATTGCAAAGCATAGCCCAATCTCTTTCGGTATTGGCAGGGCAAAAAAACGATATGCAAAGATTGGAAGACGCAGCTAGAACATCTAAAGAAGAAAATTCCATGTTACGTCAAGAAGTAAAAGTGCTGAAAAATTTATTGCATAGCTCAGAACAAGTGCATCACGATGACCTAAACCAAATGCGTTCATGGATGAGCCGCTTGGCACAAAGCTATACAGAAAAACATATGGAAAGCAAAAAAGATTCCGATGCTGAAAATTCTTAATATGAATTTTTCACACGCACAAAAAAAGCGCCCATGAGGCGCTTTTTTTACTTGTAGTCAACAGCTGGTTATTTTTTCTTTTCAGCTTCCAAGGCCATATCAATGGCAGCTTTAAATAACTCACCCGAAAGAGCTCCGCGAATGACTATATCATTTATGAAGAAATACGGGGTTCCTTCCACTCCAAGTTCTCGGCCATCATTTAAATCTTGCTCTAGAATTTTCTTGGTTTCCATGCTTTGCGCTTTTTTAACCAATTCCTTCACGTCGAGCCCAATTTCTTTTGCTTCTTCTTTAATGAAGGCCTCACCGCGCTCTAACAGTTCTGAGCGTTTAAAAAACAATGCTTCATAAAGTCTTTGCGATTTTACTTCCGATTGAAAACCAGCTGCGATAACATATTCCGAAGCAATAATTGCTATGGGACTGGCACTGAGCGGCGTATGCTTAAACACAAGGTTTACCTTATCGCCATAGGCCTTTTTAATTTGTGCCAATGTGTTGGCTGCTTGTGCGCAGTAAGGGCAGGTAAAATCAGAAAATTCCACTATGGTTACAGGCGCATCCTTGGCGCCCCACACCGGTCTACCCTCAATATTAATATTTTTCTTATTTTTCATATCTTCGCGCCACTGGGCTTCAAGGGTGCGCTTGCGCTTTTTTGTGGAACCATCTTGCGCTATATCCAATATGGCTTCGCTATTATTGCGCAAGACCGAAAGTACCAAGTCTGGTCTATCTGCAAAAATACGTTGCAATTGCGTAATGAGCTCCGCATCGCTTTGTGCAGCGTGACTAGCTGTAAATGTGCCATGTATACCCAAAGCCAAAATTAGTATGCTTAGAAATTTTTTCATATATTCTCCAAATGGTTCTATTTTAAACCTATCTATATTCATAGTTTTTTTTCTTTATAATGTAAAGACGTAAACTGGTGTATTTTTTAGCATACTCGCTGTTTATATAAGACTTTTGCAAGCTGAACTTAAGCATTTGTATTGACCCTTGCGCGTAACTTTTCTATAAATGAATTCTACACTGAACAATGTTTCATGTGAAACATTGTGATTACTCTTTAACGTAGGAGCACCACGTGGCCAGAATCATTGCCATAGCTAATCAAAAAGGCGGCGTAGGTAAAACCACCACTGCCATTAACCTTGCTGCAGCTCTCGCAGTTATGGAAAAAAAAGTTCTTCTTATAGATTGTGATCCTCAAGCTAACAGCACCAGCGGCATTGGTATTCAACCTACAGATATGAAAGGTAGCGTATATAACGCCATTTATGATCCTGAAAATTCCATGGATTATGTATTACCCACTGTAACAGAATTTTTGCACGTATTACCTGCCACCACAGACCTTGTGGCCATCGAACTTGAGCTTGTGGATAAGGTAGGAAGAGAATATTATTTAAGCGAATGCTTGGATGTATTATCAGAACACTTTGAATATATTATCATAGATTGCCCGCCCTCTCTTGGGCTTATTACCTTAAATGCTTTATGCGGTGCCAAAGAGGTTCTCATTCCTTTGCAATGTGAATTTTTTGCCTTAGAAGGTATTGTTAAATTATTACAAACCTTTGAGCAGGTCAAAAAAAGGCTTAACCCCAATCTTGCCCTCCTTGGCGTTGTGCTTACCATGTATGATATGCGCAATAACCTTGCCAGAGAAGTCAAAAATGAAGTTAAGCGTTGTTTTCCTGATCATTTATTTGAAACCTTGGTACCGCGCAATGTGCGACTTTCTGAAGCACCAAGCCATGGTAAATCCATCATTCACTATGCCATTAAATCCACCGGTGCCGGCGCTTATCTAAACTTAGCGCAAGAAGTGGTGCTTAGAAAGGTAGATGGAACAATGACCAAGAGCTAAACTTAGCATCTATCTTGTTTTGGGGTGCATTCATAATCAACTTTTCTATGAAAATGCATTTTACGAATGGTGGCTCCACAGCGGCATTGAAAAACCATGAGCCCGCCAAAATTGGCGTTGGTTAAGTGAAATGGATGCTCTTGGTCATCTTCCCAGTTATCTGTGGATTTGCCACAAGCATCGCAATGCATGCTGGCTTCATAGGGATAGGTGAAATCCCAACATTGTTTTAGCTCTGCCAAAGCATCCAAGGCTTGTGGCTTTGAAAAGGGATCATCACCAGCGTTTAACTTTTGAGCTGCTTTTTTTACATGATCTTCTACTTTGGCCCACAGCTCAGTAGAAAGCTGTATGGCCTGTGGATGGCCTTTAGGGTTAACCACATAAAGTATATGCTCTTGGTCTTTCATATTTCACCCTCCTCAGGGAATTTTTTGACAGTATTACAAGTGAGAAAAATATGAGTAATTCACCACGTATGGGCCGCGGCCTTGACGCATTATGGAATAATGCCGATGCTACAGAAGAAAAAAACGATAGCTCTTCGGTGGCCATTACTTCTCTTATACCCAATCCCAAGCAACCACGCCGCCAATTCAATGAAGAAGCTCTTGATGAACTGGCAGCATCCATCAAACAACAAGGTATCATCCAGCCAATTTTAGTGCGTCACAAAGCTCAAAGTAAACACTTTGAAATCATTGCCGGCGAAAGACGCTGGCGGGCAGCTAAAAAAGCAGGCCTCACAGAAGTACCCATCTTCATCAAAGACATGTCTGATGAAGAAGTCATGGCAGCAGCGCTCATAGAAAATATACAGCGCGAAGATTTAAGCCCCATGGAAGAAGCCCTTGCTTTACAAAGCTTACGCCAAGAATGCGGTATAACGCAAGAGGAACTGGCCACACGGTTAGGAAAAAGCCGCTCTGCTCTGGCCAATACTCTGCGCCTGTTGCAACTTGCGCCGCATATGCAAGATTCACTCAATGCCAAAACCATTCAAGCAGGCCACGCCCGTACACTTTTAAGTTTACAAAATGAACTAGAAGCACAAGAAAAACTTCACGCTGCCATTGTTGAGCAATCGCTAAGCGTACGCGATGCCGAAGCTTGTGTTACTTATTTTAAAGAGCATGGTTTATTTCCCTTCGAAAAGCAAGAAGAGCAAGTGGCTGAAGCTGAAGCAATCCCCATTCCCACTGAAGAAGTTTCCCAAGCAAAGCCTAAAAATAGTCGCGTGAAATCAGCCTATGTGAAATCTTTGCAAGATAGGATGAAGGAACACATGCTGGTAAAAACTGCCATCAGCGGCAATGAAAACCGCGGGCGCATTACGCTAACCTATACCAATGCTGAAGAGCTACAGCATATTTTAGCGCATCTTGGCATGGAACAAGGCCAACAATAAATAAAAAAAGCACAGTGCAAGCTGTGCTTTCAGATTGCTAACAAAGTCTACTGGGAGGAAACCTTTTTTGAAAAAAAGATTCTCCCCCCAACCCGTTTCACTCTCTATTCCCGTAAGGCTCGCAAAGTCGCCAACGGGAACGCTGGGCGCCCTTTGGGTAGGCCCTTCCAAAAAACTTTAATGGGGGCAAAATGTCATCTTTGAAAAACATTTTGCCCCCATGCATATTTTTTGCACAATGTAGGTTGTGCTACTCTTTTACTTCTTTTGTATGACCGCAGCGTACATACCTTCCATATAAGGATGATCATGCGGCGTATGCCATGTGTGCACGCAGGTGGCATTTTCATTTTCTTGTAAAAATTTCTCCACCAACTTTTCGTTTTCAAGATTGTGTAAGGTGCACGTCATGTAGATAACGTAATTACCGGATTGAATTTGATTAAAAGCTGTACGCAAAATTTTCTTTTGCAAACCCACCAAATTAAGCACATCATTTTGACTGCGCCACAGACGCATTTCTGGGCGTCTTGCCATGGTGCCAAAACCAGAACAAGGCACATCCAGCAAAATATTGCCCGTAAAATGCGGCACGAGGCTTTGACTTGCATCGGCGCATACAACATGCGGGCAAGGCACTTTTAGCCTTCTTGCTGTTTCACAGAGCAAATGCAAGCGCGGCATATACACATCAGAAACCAAAGGAACATCAAGCCCCTGCTCGATGAGCGCCAAGGACTTTCCGCCCTGCCCTGCGCATGCATCCCACAAAGGCGAAAACTTAAGCTCTGGCACTTTAGTGAAGCACTCTTTAAGCACATATTGCGACCCAGAAGCTTGCCAAGAAAAGGCACCAGTGTCATGCAATTCATAGGTGGACATATCTAGTATTTCACGTGGAACAGATCCCTTATGAAACACAAAACCGCTCCACCCCACTTGCTCCACATGCCCCTCTTGTGCCCTTTCACTTAAATGCGCATGCAAAGCATCATAATGCTTATGGCGCGGATTTAAGCGTATGGCAATTTTAGGTCGCTGTAAAAGACGGTGCAAAACCTTAATGGCATTTTCTTCGCCAAGAGATGTGACAAAAAGCTTATATAGCCATGAAGGCACGGAATAGTAATCTTCTATTTTTTTGTAAAAATCTTGCTGCAAAGGAGCTGCTTCAAGACGAATAAGCGAGCGTAATGTGGCATTGCACACTTTGGATAAAGCTTGCCCAAACTCTCTTTTAGTGTGGTTCACCGCCCAGTTCACCGTGGCATGGTGCGGCACTCTATCCAAATACAACAAGGCATAGGAAGCCACGCGCATGACCATTTGCATTTGCGCTGGAAGGGCGCTTCTTTTCTTCATGAGGGTGTCTAAAACCGCATCCAAAGAAATGGCATAGCGCATGGTACCATACACAAGCTCTGTGCACAGGGCATGATCAATATGAGGCAAAGTTGTGTTGCGCAAGCCCTTATCTAGCGAAGCTTGTAAGGTAGTGGTTGGGCTCACATGCATGAGCACTTGCACAGCCAAAGATCTGGCATCGGGGATATGTTTTACTTCACTCATGTTATTTTTCATCCTTGGGGCTATCGCCAATTGGTATGACAAATTTTTCCATGGCCTGTTCTAGCAAAGTCACATTTACCTTGGTATTAAAACATGGGCCAAAGGGACGTTCATTTATAATGCCAAAAACAGGCAAAGGATAGGTGTCTTGAATGCCGCTGGTTAAATCTCGTTCACAAGCTACAGCAAGTATCAGCTTTGGCCTTTGCTCCACCACAATTTTGCGAGCAATGGTGCCGCCTGTGGCAATGACCACCGTGAAACCATAAGCATCGCGCAATTGCAAAATATCACCCATGGTGCATTTACCACAAGATTTGCACAGATTCACATTTTGCGAAACCCTATAGGGACAATCTGCATTTTGAATACAATGTGGCAAAAGCACCAAAATTTTATGGGCAGGAATTTTTTTTTCGCCATTGCCAAGCTCACCCAGCACCATTTCGTTATTCACTTTCACAAAGGACAAACGAATTGTTTCACGTGGAACGCCAAGCGCACGCCCAAGAAGCATCATGAGCGGAAACATAAGGCGCACGGTGAGCCCGTGAACTTTTCTAATGCCCCACGCATTTCTGCCTGTGTACACATAGTACACCAATGTCACGCACATCCACACAATGCACAAAATGAGCACGGCGCTCAGCCCACCCAAAATATACGGAAGCGATCCATGAATGGCGGAAAAGCCCACATAAGGAATGAGCCATGCCAATAAAATAAACAAGCACAGCAAAAAGCATGAACCATACATGAGAGTAATGAAAAGCCATTTACCCACGCCTCCATAGAGGCTTTTGGGCAGGGAGTGAGGATTCTTTTTCCAAAGCATGAATTAGCCTTGCCCTAGCATGGTCATATCCACCATACCCAAAGGACCTGCACCCTTTTCTAAATAGCCATTGGCAAAAGCTTGTGCTTCCATCTCACCCTTCCCTTGAGGACGAAGGCGGGTCAGCACATACCAATTATCGCTAGTGGCAATGGCAAGAGAGCCATCAGCAAGACGCCAAAGCTCCCCTGCTTGAGCTTTCTGCCTCTCACCGCCCATTTCGCTCTCACTTGCCACAGGTTCACCAATGCGCCCCGGGCTAAGCTTTATATCACAAAAATCTTTTTCGGGCCTTAAAATGCGCGCCTGAGCAGCCGGCCAAGAAGTCACAGAACGTATTCTTGCATGCACCTCTCGTGCGCTTAGACGCCAGTCAATGATGCCATCCTCTTTACGAAGTTTGGGGGCATGGGTAAAGGCCGCATGGTCTTGCACAGTGCAAGGAACGTCTTCTCCCTTGACCATGACGCTGAGCACTTCCAAAAGTGTGTCCGCGCCCACATCAGCCAAAAGCTCATGCATGGAGTCAGAAGTATGCTCACCCACCGGCACGCTTTTGGAAACATATACAGGGCCACTATCAAGGCCAGCTTCCATTTGCATGATGGCAATGCCCGTCTCCTCATGATCATCCATGATGGCACGTTGAATGGGGGCTGCACCGCGATATAAAGGCAAGAGAGAGCCGTGAATATTTATGGGAGCAATACGCGGAATATCCAGCACAGATTGCGGCAATAAAAGACCATATGCAGCCACCACCAGCACGTCTGGTTGCAGCGCGCGAAGCTCTTCCACATGTGCTGCATCTTTAAAATTCAGCGGCTGATAAACCTCAATATCATGCTCAAGGGCTAAAACCTTCACAGCAGGAGGCATGAGTTTTTTACCACGCCCTGCTGGCCTATCAGGCTGACAATACACAGCGCTCACATCACACACGGGGCTAGCCAAAAGTTTTGACAAAATCTGAGCCGCAAAAGGAGGCGTGCCCATGAATACCACGGAAAGTTTTTTTGTATCTGCCATATTTTTCCCAACTAGCTTGTGCGTTTCAGAGCTTTTTTTACTTTGCCCTCAAACATGGTACGGCGCAAACGCGAAATGTGATCAATGAAAAGTTTTCCATCCAAATGATCAAATTCATGCTGCGCCACAATGGCATCAAAATCATGCAAAATTTCATCAATGGCATTGCCATCTAAATCTATGGCTTTAAGGCGCACACTTTCATGACGTTTCACATTGGCACGATAGCCAAAAGGCACAGACAAGCACCCTTCTTGTTCACTATTGATGGTGTCGCCAAGCAATTCCAGCTCGGGATTAATAAGTACGCGCAGATTGCTTTCTTCATCTTTGCCGGCAGAGTCCATGATGAACAAACGTATCAAATGCCCCACTTGCGGCGCGGCAAGGCCCACACCTGGTGCGTCGTACATGGTTTCTTTCATATCTTCCACCAATTGACGTAATTCTGGTGTGATTTCGGTGATGGGCTTGCATATTTCAGCAAGTCTAGGATCTGGATAGGATAGCAATTCTAAAATCGCCATAAATAACCTCTAAAAGTAAAAGGGGGCTTAAAAAAGCCCCCAGTCAAATTAAGCTTCAGTTTTATTTTCAGTTACCACTTTTTCGCGAAGCTTTAAACCAAGCTCACGCAATTGCTTTGCTGCCACAACGCTGGGCGCAGAAGTAAGCAAGCAGGTGGCACGTTGCGTTTTGGGGAAGGCAATAACATCACGAATGCTAGGCGCTTCACAAAGCAACATCACAAGTCTATCAAGGCCAAAGGCTATGCCGCCATGTGGTGGCGCGCCATGCTCAAGGGCAGAAATGAGGAAGCCAAACTGCTCTTCGGCTTCTTCGGGTGAAAATCCAAGGGCGTTGAACATATCTTTTTGCACTTCACCGGAGTGAATACGAATGGAACCACCGCCCACTTCAGAGCCGTTAAGCACCATGTCATAGGCACGAGCGCGGGCTTTGGCTGGGTCTGTACGCATGAGTTCCATGTGTCCTTCAGCTGGGGAGGTGAAGGGGTGGTGACAAGCCACATAGCGGTTTTCTTCCACATCGTGCTCATACAAGGGGAAGTCCGTCACCCAAAGGAAGTTGAAGGTATTTTCCGGAATGAGCTTTAAATAAGAGCCTAAGTGCACGCGCAGGTTACCAAGAGCAGCGTTCACCATGGAGCTCTCCCCTGCTTGGAAGAAGGCAATGTCGCCCACTTGCAAATCAAGGGCGTTTTTGATGGCTTCTTTCTCTTCATCGGAAAGGAATTTAGCAATGGGTGATTGCCATTCGTTTTCGCGAACTTTAATCCAAGCCAAACCTTGTGCGCCGTAAATTTTTACAAATTCGGTGAACTCATCAATTTCCTTACGGGAAAGGCTTTCACCGCCAGGCACTTTCATGCCCTTCACAAGTTCTGCACTGGAGAAAAGCTTGAAACCGGAACCACGCACAGAAGACGTGATATCCACAAGCTCCAGGCCAAAACGAGTGTCTGGCTTATCCACGCCATAACGAGCCATGGCATCGTCATAAGGCATGCGCGGGAATGGCAATGGAATATCAATGCTCTTCACGGCCTTGAACACATGGGCCATGAGCTCTTCAGCCATGTGCATCACTTGTTCTTCGTCCACAAAGCTCATTTCAATATCTATTTGTGTGAACTCTGGTTGACGGTCGGCGCGTAAATCTTCGTCACGGAAGCAACGAACAATTTGGAAATATCTATCCATGCCGGAAATCATAAGCAATTGCTTAAAAATTTGTGGAGACTGAGGCAAGGCAAAGAATTGCCCTTCGTTCACACGGCTGGGCACGAGGAAGTCACGAGCACCTTCTGGTGTGGACTTGGTGAGAACCGGAGTTTCAATTTCAAGGAAGGCATTATCATCAAGATAGCGACGAACGGCCTGGGAAACCTTGTGACGCAATTGGAAAATTTGAGCCATTTTTGGACGGCGCAAATCCAAATAACGCCATTGTAAGCGCAAGTTTTCACCGGCTTCGCAACGGTCTTCAATGGGGAAAGCAGGAGTTTTGGAGGTGTTTAAGAGCTTCCATTCTTTTACCACCACTTCCACTTCACCGGTGACCATATTGGCATTGGTCATGCCTTCGGGGCGCGGACGAACGCTACCCTTGATGGCAAATACATATTCGGAACGTAAAATATTGGCCGTTTCATGGGCTTCTGGAGCCACTTCTGGGCTGAAGACCACTTGAGTTAAACCTTGACGGTCGCGCATATCCACAAAGATAAGACCGCCATGGTCACGACGATATTGCGCCCAGCCCATGAGACATACTTCTTCACCATCATTGGCAAGAGTTAATTGTCCGCAAGTGTGACTACGTTTCCATTCACCCAAATCCTGCACATATTGCTGATGTTCAGCTTGTACATTGAGGTTTTGCTCATTACTTTGACTCATGATTACCATCTTCCTTTCGTATTTTTACGCAGTCACAGCCTTACGCATGTGCTCTACAAGAGTGTCTTTGGTTAAAGTTTGTTGCTGGCTTGCGTCCATATCTTTGCAAGTGACGGTGCCGCTGGCGCATTCATCTTCGCCTAAAATAAGGGCAAAGCGTGCGCCGCATTTACCGGCTTGACGCATTTGACTTTTAAAAGAGCCGCCATAAATTTGTTCACCGCAAAAGCCATTTTTGCGCAACAACAAGGCCAATTCAAAGCCCACATTTTGCGCTACATCGCCCATGCTCACCACACAGAAATCCGGACGCGGAGCCTCCACTTCTGGCATGAGCATGGCAAGACGCTCCATACCGCAAGCAAAGCCAATGCCGGGAACATCGGGGCCGCCAAGCTGCTTCACAAGGCCGTCATATCTGCCGCCGCCTGCAATGGAAGATTGCGCGCCAACGGCTGTGGAAACAATCTCAAAGGTGGTACGACAATAATAATCAAGACCGCGCACCAAACGAGGATTGCGCACATATTCCACACCGGCAGTGTCTAAAAGTTCGCGCACAGTGGTGAAGTGGCCGGTGCACGCATCACAAGTATGCTCATCAATGCGCGGTGCTTTTTCTGTATGTTCTTTACAGGTGGGCACTTTACAATCAAGCACGCGCAAAGGATTGGTATCCATGCGGCGTCTGCAATCTTCACACAAAGCTGTGGCGTCCAGAGATTTCAAATACTCTGTGAGAATGCGGCGATATTCTGGGCGGCACTCGGGGCAACCAAGAGAGTTCAAATGTACTTCACACTCAGTGATGCCAATATTTTTCAAAAAAAGCATGAGCATGGTGATGACTTCTGCATCCACTTGCGGAGCTTCTGCGCCAAGGCATTCACAGTTAATTTGGTGGAACTGGCGCATACGACCTTTTTGTGGTCTTTCATAGCGAAACATGGGACCATAAGAAAACAATTTAGACACAGATTGTTTGGAGTTCATGGAAGCTTGAATATAAGCACGCATGACCCCTGCTGTGGCTTCTGGGCGCAGTGTTAAAGAGCGGTTTTTCCTGTCGGGAAAGGTGTACATCTCTTTTTGAACCACGTCAGTTTCTGTGCCAATGCCGCGACAAAAAAGCTCGGTAAATTCCATGATGGGTGTGCGCAGCTCTTCATAACCAAAAAGGGAAAATGTTTCACGTGCAACATTTTCCATGCGAGTAAAAAGCAAAGATTGCGGAGAAAATAAATCCGCAAATCCTTTGATACTTTGTGTAGTCATGTCTTCTTCCTTATGGCCTTTCTACAAAATAATTGTGTTGAACCGCAATATCGCAATACCGCAAGCTCAACACAATTGCTAAATTGAATACATTATCGTTTCATACAACCAGATTTGCAAGCTTCTATGGAAGCTGGGCATTCCACAGGATACTGTCCCGTGAAACAAGCTGTGCAATAATGGTCTTCATGATTTACAGAACGAAGCAAACCTTCGATGCTTAAATAATGGATGGAATCCACATCCAGCATTTCTTTAATTTCATCTATGGTGTGGGTTGCGGCCACAAGGTCCTTAGGTGAAGCAAAGTCGATGCCGTAAAAACAGGGGAACTTCACCGGCGGACAAGAAATGCGAATATGCACTTCTTTGGCACCAAGTTCACGCAATTTTTTTACTCTGGTGGTCATGGTGGTGCCGCGCACAATGGAATCATCCACAATACAAATTCTTTTGCCTTCAATCATTTCGCGCACGGGGTTAATCTTAATACGCACACCAAAGTTGCGCATATGCTGCGATGGTTGGATGAAGGTACGCCCCACATAGTGGTTACGAATCATGGCGTGCTCATAGGGCAGTTCTGCGCATTGCGCAAAGCCCACGGCCGAATATACGCCGGAATCCGGAAATGGCATGACAAAGTCCACATCGGGGGTGGATTCGTGCGCCAATTGCCAGCCCATACGTTTACGCGCAAGATAAACATTTTCATCAAAAATATTGGAGTCGGGGCGCGCAAAATACACAAGCTCAAAAATACATTGCTTGGGTGTTGCGGGTTTTGGCAAAAAGTATGAGAAAATACTTTCGCTACGCAATTCTTCGCCTTCCACAATGATAAGTTCACCTGGCTTCACAGAACGAATAAAATCTGCTTCCAAAAGGTCAAAAGCACATGTTTCCGACGCAAACACAAAGGATTTATCAAGCTTTGCCACGCTTAATGGGTGAAAACCATGGGGGTCGCGCACGGCGGCCATTTTGCCATCCACAAGCACAAGCAAGCAATAGGCACCGCGCACCTTGGAGCATACTTCACGCAGAGCATCTTCTAAACATCGCGTACGCATGGCGCGAACAAGCAAATGTACAAATACTTCTGAGTCGGTGGTGGTTTGAAAAATAGCGCCATGGTCTTCCAGCTCAGCGCGTAGCTCTTCGGTATTCACAAGGTTACCATTGTGCGCAAGAGCAATTTGGGATCCTTTAAAATTTACCACAAAGGGCTGTGCATTGCGCACAAAAGAAACGCCGGTGGTGCTGTAGCGAACATGCCCTATGGCTGTATTTCCTTGGAGTTTTGCAAAGTCATCTTCGCAAAAAATATCGGGAACAAGACCCATGCCGCGGTGTTCATGCAGGTTATCACCGTCCCATGTGACAATACCGGCGCTTTCTTGGCCTCTATGCTGTTGTGCATATAAACCAAAATAGGTCAAACGAGCTGCCTCCACATGATCAGAAATGCCCAATAGACCGCAATCGTGATGAATCATACTTTCACCTTATTTTTTAGTAAGCAATTTTTCTAAAGCGTCGATACGTTGTTGTACCACAGCTTTATTTCCATAATTATCTAAGGCAAGCTTGAAATATTCCAAGGCCTCTTTATATTTTCTTTGTTGTTCCAAAATATCGGCATGCAAAAAATAAACTTGGCTTTGCCTATATTTAGAAATACTCAAATACTCCAATTGCTGCAAAAATTCATGGGCCGTATCGTACGAACCTTTTCCTGCATAAATTTCTGCCAAATTGTACAAACAAAAAGCTGTATCGTCTTCTGAAATGGTCAAAGCTAAACAGTCATGTAAAATATCTTCTGCGCTGGTGAAATTACTTTGTCTAAAGTAGAATTGCAAAAGTTTTTTATAGGCCACATAAGCTTCATTGGCAGACAGATTAGATAAATGCGCATATTTTTCCAGAGCCGCAATGCTGTCATCCAAATTCCCCTTACTTTCTGTAAAGGCCGCCTTATGGAATAAAATATACTTCTTTTTGGAAGCATCATGCCCATAGTCCAGCATCATATCATCTAAATAAGACACTATGACATCGGGATGTAAGGCAGCTTTTTTGCTCACATCAATAAGCGTTACCCAAGCCTGCCAGCTTTTTTCCATGTCCAATTCTTCTTCCAAGTACACAAGAAGATATTTTTCAGCCCCTGCCCAATCTTCTTGGGCAAGGGATTTTTGTAGTAAAGAGAAGGTATCTTCTTTTTGCCGCATGTCATAGGCAGCAAAAAGAAGCAGTATTACTACTAATATACCTACTATATTTATAATGGTACGCAAACTTATTCCTCGGTAGTATCTTCATCACCCTCGGTGCTAGCTTCTGGAGTTTCGCCAGATGCTTCGCCACCTACTTCATCGGATGCTTCCACTTGTTCAGTAGATATAATACCTTTTCCTGCTTCGTCCATGGTTTGCATATCATCATCTTCTAAATCTTCTTTGCGTGCGCCGCCTTCGTCCACACGGTCAAAGCCCACCACAGTGGCGCCATTGTCCATGCGCACAAGCATAACGCCCATGGTGGCACGTCCCTTGGAACGCACATCATCCACGCCGATGCGCACAATTTTATTGGCCGATGTGAGCAACACAAGGCCGTCATCATCGCGCACAGGCATGGCACCCACCACTTGGCCCGTCTTGGACGTGACCTTGAAGTTGATGATGCCCTTTCCGCCGCGAGATTGAGCGCGGTATAAGTCCACTCTGGTGCGCTTACCATAACCATTGCTGGAAATGGACATGATTTCCGTGGTTTGGTCATCTTGTTTTAAGACAACACAAGCCACCACGGCATCATCACGGCGCAGGGCAACGCCCTTCACACCGGTGGCGCCGCGACCCATGGGTCGAACATCACGGCAAGAAAAGCGGATGGAGAAGCCATTGGATGTGGCCAGCACAATGTGGCTGTCATCACGGATGGGTCGTACCACCACCAATTCGTCATCGTCCTTAAGACCCACGGCAATGAGGCCGGTCTTACGGCACTTGGCGTACAAGGAAGCGGAAGAGCGTTTCACCATGCCGCGCTTGGTCACAAAGAGGAAATGCTTATCTTCGGCAAATTCACGCACCGTGAGTACGGTGGTTACCCATTCATTTTCTTCCATGGGTAAGAGATTTGCTATGTGCATACCCTTGGCTGTGCGGCTGCCTTCCGGCACTTGGTGCACTTTCACCTGATGCATGCGGCCCTTATTGGTAAAGAGCAATAAGTACTGATGGTTAGTGGTGGTTAGGAACTCTTGCACATAGTCATCATCCGACGTATGCAATGCCGCAATGCCCTTGCCGCCACGTTTTTGCTGTTGGTAATTATCCAGCGTGGTGCGCTTCATATAGCCGCGACGTGACAAGGTGAAGACCACTTCTTCATCGGGAATTAAGTCTTCAATATCAATGCCTGTGAGCTCATCCACCAACACTTCGGTGCGACGTTTGGTGGAGAAAGTATCACGAATATGGGTTATTTCATCGCGAATAACCGAGCGTAATACTTCCACATTGCTCAAAATAGATTGGAAATACTCAATTTTTTGCAAAATATCTTTGTATTCTGCCATGAGTTCATCACGTTGCAAGCCTGTGAGGCGTTGCAAGCGCATTTCCAAAATGGCCTTGGCTTGAATTTCGCTTAAAGCAAAACGCTCCATGAGGCGCGTGCGAGCTTCTTCCGGCGTGGCAGATGCACGGATAATGGCAACGATTTCGTCGATATTATCCAAAGCAATGCGTAAGCCTTCCAAAATATGTGCTCTGGCTTCAGCCTTGGCCAAATCATATCTGGTGCGGCGAATGATGACGTCGCGTCTGTGCTCAAGGAAACACCGCAATGCGGACTTGAGGTTGAGCAATTGCGGTCTATTATCCACAACGGCCAGCATATTAATACCAAAAGATGATTCTAATGGTGTGTATTTATACAAAGAATTTATGACGATTTCTGGAATGGTGCCGCGTTTAAGCTCCACCACAATACGAATGCCCTTGCGGTCTGATTCGTCGCGCAAGTCAGAAATACCGTCAATTTTGCGATCATGCACCAAGGCAGCAATGTT
Source organism: uncultured Desulfovibrionaceae bacterium (assembly GCA_964370835.1). GTDB lineage: Bacteria > Desulfobacterota > Desulfovibrionia > Desulfovibrionales > Desulfovibrionaceae > CAYJAD01. The sequence goes on along the minus strand of CAYJLO010000003.1, from coordinate 6,512 downwards.
TTCCACCAAGCGAGATTTATTGAGGCTGTAGGGAATCTCTTTAATGATGATGGATTGAAAGCCCTTTTTGCGCTCTTCAATTTCCACTTTACCGCGCATTTTAACGGTGCCGCGGCCAGTGTGATAGGCATCATGCAAGCCCTGCCCTGCGTACACAAAGCCGGCCGTGGGAAAGTCCGGGCCCTTCACATATTCCATGAGGTCTTTCACTGTGCATTCTGGATTGGCCAGTAAATGCAACAGCGCGTCGGAAAGTTCGCCCAAGTTGTGCGGAGGAATATTGGTGGCCATACCCACCGCAATGCCCGATGTGCCATTTAAAAGCAGATTGGGAACTTTTGTGGGCAAAACGGCGGGTTCTTGCAAGGTGTTATCGTAGTTAGGACGAAACTCCACCGTTTCTTTTTCAATATCATTCAAAAATTCGCCGGCCAAGCGAGACATGCGTGCTTCGGTATAACGCATGGCCGCTGCAGCGTCGCCGTCGATGGAGCCAAAGTTACCTTGACCGTCGATGAGCGGATCGCGCATGGAAAATTCTTGCGCCATACGCACCAAGGCATAGTATACAGCCGAGTCACCGTGGGGGTGGTACTTACCAATAACGTCACCCACAATACGCGCACTCTTTTTGTGTGGCCTATTGTAAGAGTTGGAAAGCTCGTGCTGTGCATACATAATACGTCTGTGCACTGGTTTGAGGCCATCTCTGGCATCGGGAATGGCACGACCTATAATTACCGAAAGAGAATACTCCAAATAGGATTTGCGTAGCTCTTTCTCAATACTAATTTTATCTTGATCAGACATGTAGCCTCACTTATGGCACTTTTCTTGGGGAAAAATGCTTATTGGGGAAAACCTTTTTTGAAAAAAAGGTTTTTCCCCAAACCCCTTTCTAAAAAACTTTCATGGCGGTGCCTATTTTCCTTAGATGAAAATCGCGGCCGCGCTTATATTTTCCGTATAATTTTATTTATTCTATGTACAAAATTTACTTCAAAATGCGTTCAAAAAGCATATCCAAATTTGTTCAGAAAGGGATGAGAGGCAAGGAAGACGAATTTTTTTACGTAAGAAGTGTATAAAGATATACTCGACTGAAGTAAAAAACGAGTCTGACGAAGCCTATTGCCCTTTCTGAACAAATTTAAATGTCGAGATCTTGGACAGATAAAGCATTGCGTTCGATAAATTCACGACGCGGCTCTACTCTATCACCCATGAGCTTTTCAAAAGTATCCGACGCCTCCACAGCATCATCCACAGTCACCTGTAACAGCGTTCTGTTTTCAGGATTCATGGTGGTCACCCACAATTGCTCTGGGTTCATTTCACCAAGACCTTTGTAACGCTGAATATTAATGCCGCGACGCCCTGCTTCCAAGGTGGAAGCAAACAAATCAAACACGTCATTGTGGTTGGTCTTGTCGTTCTTGGTTTCCAAGATGAAATTGCTCATGCCATAATCTTGACGAATATGAGCAAAGGCATTCCAAGCTTGTTTGTACAAACGAGAAGCAAAGAACTCCGTACCGCGACGTACGCGATGCTGATTGCTGTCTTCAAAAGTGATGAACACGCGTGCATTGCCGTCCAGCAATAATTCTCTATCCAAAGTCACGGTGTAGCCCTTGGCGGCAAAGAAATTTTGCACTTCATCGCTGAGGCCATCGTTCAAAGCTTCGGGAGTGAGAGGGGTATCGTATTCCAAAAGAGATACGAAAAGCTCACGGTTAATGCCGGTATTTTCGGCATCGCGCACGCGTCTTTGCAGATTTTCCACATCCTTCATGAGTATAATCAAAGGCTCACCCGTGAAAGAGGCACCATTTTCGCAGATGATGGTGGCATCTTCACTAATGCGCTGTAAAAGGAATTGATTGAGCTCTGCATCGTCCTTGATGAATTTTTCAAAACGTGAATTGTGTGCACGGTACAAAGGCGGCTGAGCTATGTATAAATAACCGTTATCAATGAGCTCTTGATATTGACGGAAGAAGAATGTCAACAGCAAGGTACGAATGTGCGCGCCGTCCACGTCGGCGTCTGTCATGATAACTATTTTATGATAGCGTAACTTTGCCAAATCTATATCATCTTTACCAATACCAACACCCATGGCCGTAATAAGGGCTTTTACTTCCTTATTGGCCAGCATTTTATCAAAACGGGTGCGTTCGGTGTTTAAGATTTTACCACGCAGGGGTAAGATGGCTTGATTGTTGGGATTGCGCCCTTGTTTCGCCGAACCGCCCGCGGAGTCACCTTCCACGATGAATATTTCAGAAATGGCAGGATCTTTACTTTGACAATCGGCCAATTTACCGGGCAAAGCATTGTCGGATAGCACACCCTTACGGCGCACCAATTCTTTGGCGCGTCTGGCGGCGTCGCGTGCTCTGGCAGCGTCCACGGCTTTTTCGATGATAAGGCGAATATCCTTGGGATTTTCCTCAAAGTACACATTGAGCTTATCGTACACCAGAGCAGACACAATGCCCGCCACTTCACTATTGCCAAGTTTGGTTTTGGTTTGGCCTTCAAATTGCGGATTGGGCAATTTAACGCTGATGACAGCGGTGAGACCTTCGCGCACATCATCGCCGGAAAGGTTGGTGCCTTTAAGCTTTTTTACGATGTCGGCTTGGTTCTTAATATAACCATTAATGGCACGGGTAAGAGCGGCTCTAAAGCCCATGAGGTGCGTGCCGCCTTCCTTGGTGCGAATGTTGTTGGCAAAGGTGAGAACGTTTTCTTTGTACGTGGCATTGTATTGCATGGCAAAGTCCACGCTCACATTGTCGCTAACGCCTTCAACATCGATGATGGAGTGAATGCCGCTTTCGCCGGAGTTCAAATCCTTCACAAATTGACCTATGCCACCGTCGGCGCGGAAGGTGTGGCTTTCTTCAGTTCTTTCGTCGATGCATTCGATTTCAAGACCTTTATTAAGGTAAGCCAGCTCTTCAAAGCGTTTGCGTAATACTTCATAGGAATATTCGCTCACTTCAAAGATTTCTTCGTCGGGCTTAAAGTGAATGGTGGTACCGCGCAAAGTGGTGTCGCCATCGCGCACCAATTCATCTTGGGGCACACCGCGGCAATAGCTTTGCTTGTAGCGACCACCATCACGGCATACGGTGACGGTGAGGCTTTCAGACAAGGCGTTTACACAAGACACACCCACACCGTGCAGACCACCGGATACTTTATAGGTATCGTTGTCGAACTTACCACCTGCGTGTAATACGGTGAGAACCACCTGCACGGCAGGCACGCCGGCTTTGGGGTGAATATCCACAGGAATACCGCGGCCATTATCGCGCACGGTAATGCTATTATCCACATGGATAATCACTTGAATATGTGTACAAAAACCGGCCATGGCCTCGTCTATGGAGTTGTCCACAACTTCATACACAAGGTGATGTAAGCCGCGTGTATCGGTGGAACCAATATACATGGCAGGTCTTTTGCGAACCGCAGCAAGACCTTCTAAAATATCAATGGAGTCGGCACCATAATTAGATTTAGGCTGTGTCATATCCGTTGTCATCTTTATACTTCATCCTCGCCATAATAAGCGGTATCACCCACTTTCATGGGCATAATAATAATTAAATAATCCACATCATCCTTTCCGGATATGGCGCAGGGTCCTTCGTCTGTGGTTAAGCGCATGGTTAAATCCGCAGATTGGAAGTGATTCATGATGTCCATGAGTTCCTTACTGGGGAAGGCAATTTTTTTGATGCTGCCATCATAGCGCACTTCTAAACTTTCGGTGGCAGAGCCCACATCTTGACCTTGTACGGAGAGCACTGCTTCTTGCTCGCTCAAATCAAAATTAGCAAAGCGAATGTTCTTGGTATTAAAAATACTTAAGCGACTCAGCGCCTCAATGCTTTCTTTTCTGTTCACCACAAGACTATTGGCACTGTCGCGAACTTTTTCTAAAAAGGTATTATAATCAGGGTAATTATAGGTAACACGCGGCAAGCTTAAGGTTTCGCCTTGTAGGGTACGCATATAAAAACGCTTGTCGGTAATATTGAATTCTATTTCATGGTTACCAAGCCATTTTTTCAGCTCTTGCAAATATTTCTTTTGCAATAAAATTCCCTCGGGGGGGAGTAAAGCAAAGAGATCATCGTTTTTGAAAGAGACCAAGGCAAATTGATGACCATTGAGGCCACATACTTCTATGTAGGTATCGCCGCTTTCATGGGTTATGGGTTTCATGCAAAGGCATGCAATGGCGTCCATGGTGTCATCGTCGCTGATGCAAAAGGTCACCTTGTCTAAAATATCATGCAAGAAGTCTCCGGACCAAATGACGGCATTCTCCACAGGGAAAGCGGAAAATTCTTGAAACCAGATGGAGTCATTGGTGGGCAACTTATATTTCTTGCGGCCTTGCTCAATGTGTAGAGTTTGGCTTTCAGCGTCCAATTGTAATTTAATCTTACCGCTGGGAAGTTGACGCATAAGATCCACAAAAGCGCGACCCTGTACACCCACTAAACCGCCTTCTTCCACCAGAGCAGGATATTTGCCATGAAATTCCATGTTCACATCTGTGGCCAAGAAGGACACTGCGTCTTGTTCTGTTTTAATCCAGATGGAACGTAAATATGCAGCACCCGCTTTTTGAGGAAGAATGTTTGCGGCTTTTTGCAATCCTTCGATGACCTGTTCTTTTTCTATTATAATTTTCATATAAATCCTGTAGTAGAGAATAGAGGTTTACTTCTTGTTACTAACCTTGGTAAGTCGCTTTAATTACATATTTTTTAATGAACAAACTTCATGACACATGGGGAACAGAAAAGGCACATAATGCGCTTTTGGCTGGTTCTTTAAAGAGCCATGCATTTACGCTTAATTTCTGTCACCATATGTTGCATATTTTTGTTCGTATCTGTTAATTTCTTAATCTTTTTAATGGCATACATAACCGTACTATGGTCTTTGCCACCAAACACTTTCCCTATGGCCGGATAAGATAAACCCAACAAATCACGGCATAAATACATACTTACCTGCCGCGCGCGCACCATGTCCGGATCGCGCTTGTTGCCAAGTATATGTTCCTCATTCATTTCGAAGTACGAAGCTATGCAAGAAACAATGGCGTCGGGGGTTAAATTCTTTTCCTCATCGGCAAAGGGACGCAAAATATTTTCCATGTCTATGGTTTGCAATGTGCCTTGGTGCAGTTGCGAAAAAGCTTCTATTTTTAGCAATACACCGCGCAACATGGCAATATTTTTACAACGCTGCGCCAACAGTAAAATATGTTCTTTGGACAGTTTTATGCCCAATTGCTTTGCGTATTTCACCACAAAGCGCATGCGTACATCTATGTCAGAATTTTTTAATTGCACCACAAGGCCAGCATTTAATCTGGAGCGCAAAGAATTATCCAAATCTTTTTCTTGTTCCGGACTAATGGTGCTGGCAAAAACCATTTGAATTTTTTGCGCCACGCAAGCTTCCAAAAAATCCTTAAAAATTATTTGTATGGGCAATAAAGGTTGTATGTTATCCAAGGTATCTATGATGAAAAAATCATATTTTTGGCACAAGCCACGTGCGCCAAGGGTGGATAAGGATGTACTAAAGTCCTCGGTATTGCCGTAAAAAAGCCTCTGTTCCAAGGCATGTATTTTGTGCAAAGCTTTGGTAAGGCATTGCAAAATTTGTGTTTTCCCTGTGCTGGTACTGCCATACATGATAAAGGGATTATACTTGGCCACAAAGGGCTTTTGGGCCATTTCTCGCAGCAGAGCCAGGGGGAATTCATTCTTGGTATTATGAATAAATTCTTCAAAATAGTCCGTTTGTTGCCTTATGGTATTCTGTGTAAGAATGGGGGAAGTATGCTGCTTTGGAGGAGCTTTTTTATATACTATATGCGGCGTAAGGGCATAGGCAGAAAAAATAACTTCACATAAGGCTTTTTCAAAATAATATTGTGCTTCCTCGGCAAACCATGCCCCAAAAAACATATGAGGAAAATACACTTCTACGGTGCGGGTGGGCAAGTGCCACTGTAAGCCAAGCGCAGAAAGCCACCCTTCAATATTTTTTAAAGGATAGATTTCATTGATTTTTTCTTGTAATTCTTCGTATAAGGTAAATGTATTTTCCATGATGAAGAAAGAGTGTTCGCGCAAAGCCATTTCCACAATCTTAAATATAACAAAAAAAGAGCACTTTAACAAGCCTATTTTGTCTAGTCTTCAGTATAGATATTGAGTGTTTATAAAAACTTAAAACGGGCTTTTGCCGGCCATGGCTAGACAAGAAAGATTATTCAGATTATGGTCAACAGGATATATGTGTATAAGGGCCACTGTATTTTAGATAACTTACTAAAATAAAACAATTATAATCAAGGTTTCTCATGTTACGAAATTTAATTTTTACTCTGGCCGGCATTGGTATTTACATTGTCGGTGGTGTGACGGGGCCCCATATTTGGGATATGTTGACCAAATCTTCCA
>CAYJLO010000002.1:0-117534 GCA_964370835.1 uncultured Desulfovibrionaceae bacterium | reverse complement strand
GGTGTGGGGAGGGGAAAGAACCTTTTTTCAAAAAGGTTTTTCCCCTCCCCACAAAAAATAAAAATAAAACTAAAACTAAAAAAAAATTAAAAAACTAAACTAAATCTTCAATCAACAAGCAGCGAGCCTTATGACCATTTTCCAATACAACAAAAGAAGGTTCTTTCTCGATGCATTGTTTTTGTGCCTGTGGACAACGGGGATGGAATCGACAACCTTGCGGAAGATTATGCGGAGGCGGTACGGTACCTTCAATGGTGGGCAGGCGATTTTTTTCCATGGCATGTTTTGAGGGCGACGCATGGAGCAGGCCTTGCGTATAGGGATGCTGTGGATTTTGAAGAATGTCTTGCACGGTGCCATATTCCACCATTTGCCCGGCATACATGACTCCCACTTTATGCGCCATTTGAGCGACGACACCAAGGTCGTGCGTAATGAGTAATATTCCACGTTCTTTTTCTTCAACTAATGCTTTAAGAAGTTGAAGAATTTGCCATTGAATGGTGACATCAAGGGCGGTGGTGGGTTCATCGGCTAGGAGCAGTGTGGGATTACAAGCAAGGGCCATGGCAATGACAATGCGTTGACGCATGCCGCCGCTTAATTGATGAGGATAATCATTGAAGCGATTTTCCGGTGCAGGTATGCCTACTTGGCGAAAAATATCAAGAATATGTTGCTTAGCTTGAGCTTTGTTGTATTTTTTATGTAGAATTACATGCTCGATACATTGGTCACCCACACGTAGTACAGGATTAAGGGCTGTCATGGGCTCTTGGAAAATCATCCCCGCGTCTTGACCACGCACTTGGCGCATGGCCTTTTCTGAGAGGGCAAGCATGTCTTTACCGTGAAGGAAGACATGCCCGCTCAAACTGGTATTTTCTGGAGTTAAACGTAAAATGGCCTTGGCGGTAAGGCTCTTACCACAACCGGACTCTCCCACAAGGCAAAAAATTTCTCCTGCAGCGATGGAAAAATTCATGTCCGATACGGCATCATAACAGCCTTTTTCTGTATGAAAGGTAACTGTTAGATTTTGTACGTTTAAAACAGCTTGTTCCTGCATATTATTTTTCCCAGAATTTTTTTTCATTTTTCTTGGAAGGCTTTATGACCTTTTTTTTCTTTTCTTCGGAGCGAGGGCTGTGACGCTTGCTAGGATGGTCAGAAAAACGTTCGTCAGAAGAACCGTAACTACGCGGAGTTCTGGTATGATCTGGTGCAGCATAGGGACGACGGTCTGACCTGTCTCTCTGGTCGTACCTATCGTTACGTTCATACCTATCTCTAGGTTCATATCTGTCATTACGCTCGTACCTATTGCTATGGCTATACCTATCGCGGTCTCCCCAGTTGTTTTCACGAGGGCGTTGAGGAATTTCTTCTCTATGTTCAAGAATAAAAGCACCAGATTTTTTGTCTGTGGGGCTATCTTCTGTGGGAGGAGATATTTGCACAAGAGCACCAGAAGGCAGATGCTCAGCTTGACCTAAAAGAGCTAAACCTTGTGGAGCACAGGCATAGCGAGCAAATCCGCGTAATTGCGGAACGCGAAAGGGGGCGGATATGATACGAGCTTGTCTTGTGAGAGGGAAGTCTTGCTCCTCTTTGGGATTTTGAAAAAGCACATAGGAAAGACTTAAAGCTTCTTTGCGTAGATTTGCTTTGGTGGAGAGCTCTGTGAGCCAACGTGGAGCACCTTGCGTATCAAAGGTGAAGTGACACCAGGTACGCGTGTCATCTAGGGGGCATTCGTGAGTATGCGTACAAGGGCTGAGAGGGGCAAGGCCGTAGTTTTGTGCTGCTTCGCGTAGAGAAACAATGGTTTTTCCGCCAAGACGTGTACCCGGCTCCACAAAAAGAAGGCGTGCGTCGGGGCTTTGTAAAGTGCTCAGCAATTTTTCTATAATTTCTTCCAATCTTTCTTCCGTGCTTTGGTCATTACGTCCTTTAAGCTCATTACAAACATTGGCAGCACTTATGAGCCAAGGAATACCTTCTGTTTTGTGAATTTCAGAAGCTGTTGCTTCTAAATGACAGCGCCTTGTGATTATGCGCCAAGGACTATCTTTGCCCATCATGGCTTCAAAAATCTTTTGCCCAGTACTTAGGGGATGTGGAGAGATATCTGTGCAGACGATGGTTAAGGGAATACTACGCCATTGAGGTTTTGCGAGCCATAAAGCCATGGGAAGAGAAAGGGGGCCACTGCCCATATCAGTAAAAATACGAGGTAGAGCAGGTCCGTTTTTTTTCACGGGCATGGGGGTAGGTTCTGGCAAATCTAGGCTTTGCAATAATCGTGTTAAGCGTAAGATATTCCACGGTAAAAAGTACCATACATAAGCGGATGTAAAGCGTGGTGCGCTCCAGTAGGGCTGTTGTAGTAAACCACGTTCAGAAGTTAAACGTGTGGATAATTCCTCAATGGCTTGTGGCAGAAGATGACGATGCTTAGGTTGCATGGGCAGAACGGCGTTTAAAATTTGAGGAAAGTCTTGGAGGGCGTTCACGATGGAACGAGAGAGGGGGGAGAAAAGTTCTTGCATAATTATCCTGCATAGGAAAAATTCATATGTTGCATGAATTTTTCCGTAAAATGTTCATCTTCTGTAAGGTTTACAAGGGCACATCCCTTGCTCCATTGGTATATATGTTCGCGTAAGTTGTCATCTAGCAATAAAGCACTCATGCCTTCGAGGGCGCTATTACCTAAGGAGATAATGCGCGCTCCAGCCCCTTGGGGTACAAAGCCTAATCCTTCAAGATCTGCTATGTGAACGTGTTGGCCCATGGCACCTGCAATATATATATGTTGTAATTGAGCGGGGGCAAGGCCTGCGTGTTTAAGTAATTGTGCCATGGCAAAAGAAAAAGACGCTTTTACTTTAAGTATTTCTTCTACGTCGTGTGCATAAAGATACATGGGGCTCGGGGACATATTTTGCCAAAGGTTAAGCACCATACGTTCATTTTTTTGTGTTAAGCTTGCGGCTAATTTAATGAAAAATGGTGATTTATTTTTATGCGCCGGTTGCTTGGTAAAAAGTCCTGTTTCTGTAAGTAAGCCAACTTTAAGGAGAGCGTGTATAAGAGAGATATAACCTGTACCACATATTTTTTGCGGCACAGTACCATCAATGGTTTGCGGCTGTAAGCCTGTGGGACCAAGACGCACCGCATGTACAATTCCTGCGCTTTCATCTGCCATATGTCCGTGTGAAAGTCCAATACCTTCTAAAGCCGGCCCCATGGGTACGGAAGTTATGAAGGCTTCACGCTCATTGACGGCAAGGATAAATTCTCCATTGGTGCCAAGATCAGCCAAAAGAAAAGGAAAGCTCACATTTTCGCCAGCATTTTTTCTTGCCATGAGAGCTGCATAACCGGCGCTGATATCAGACCCCACAAAAGGCGCCAAGGCCGGTGGCAAATATATGGGAGGAAGCCCATGCACGTGAGCATGGCTATGCCCCGTAAGAGGAAGAGAATAGGGCGCATGGGCAAGACCTTGCACATCTTTTTCTAAAAAGAGGGCTGTCATGGCTGTATTGGCGGCAAGACCTATTTCTTGTACAACGTAGGCAGGTGCAACATTATGCAAAATATCTTGTATTTTTTCACGGACTACACGAGCTAAAAGTTGTGCACCTTGAGGTTTCGTGCCAAATTGAATACGAGAAATGATGTCCGACCCGGCTCCCATTTGAGGATTTAGTTCTTTACCTTCATTTGCTATCTGTTTATTTATATCAAGTAGTTGCCAGCAAAAGGATGTGGTGCCAAGGTCTATGGATAAAGTAGCAGGCTGACACTGCGTGTGTTTATGGTCTTGCATTGAAAAAGGGACATGCTTTTTCTTTATTGCAGGGGCTGGCATGTACAAATGAATGCCATCTTGCTCAAAGTAAAGATTTTCTAAAGTATGCCGACAAGCTAAACGCCAACCATCACCTATGGCACTTTCTCCAAGAACTTCACTCTCAAGAGTACTATGCAATGGAGCAGAGCTCATAAAGCGAACTTTACAGGCACCGCAACGCCCAAGCCCAGAACAAAGAGGCACAGGGGAAATTTTACCGGAAAGCCAAAGTGCTTGCGCCAAGGTTTGCGTGAGAGATTCAAGAGTGATGGTTATGAGGCAAGTATCGCCTTCTTGTTGTACGTAAAGCTTTTTTTCATGAAGTTCAGGAGGGCTTACAATGGAAGTTTTAAAGTTCTGGTTCAAGTTTTTGTCCATGTCATAGTATAGCGCGCCCTTAAAAGAAGGTCAATTATGACGAAGTAAGTAAAAAACAACGGAAAAGCGTCATGGCAGAAAAATGTCAGGTATATAAATTGCATATATTTTAATATGGGCCATACTGTCAATTTTACGTTCGTGTTTTAGATAAAAGCGTTCATAAAAATATTGACCTTAGGTGTAACACTGCCTAAAGTAAGCAGGGTATTTTCAAAACAAAGGGTGTTGTATGAACAAGATTTTGGCACAAGATGAAGTAGATGCTTTATTACGCGGTCTTTCTGGCGGTGAAATAGAAAGCGAAAATGAAGCTCCAGCAGATGACTCTGGTATTGTTCCCTTTGACCTTGCCAATCAAGATCGTATCATTCGTGGGCGTATGCCTGTACTTGAAATTGTTAATGATCGATTTGCTCGTTTGTGCACCAACGCCCTCTCCAATGCTTTGCGTAAACGCGTAGAATTAAACCCCATTTCCATAGATATGGCTAAGTTTGGTGAGTTTATTCGTTCCTTGCCTGTACCCACAAGTATTAATATCTTTAAGATGGACCCTTTACGCGGTAACGCCATCATCGTGGTGGATTCGCGTTTGGTTTTTGCCCTTGTGGAAAACTTTTTTGGCGGAGCTGGCTCTACCCCAAAGGTGGAAGGGCGTGAATTCACTCGCATTGAACAAGCCGTCGTAGATAAAATTATCAAAATTTCTTTGGACACTCTTGAAGAATCTTGGCGCCCTGTACACGATGTGAAGTTTGAAATGGTACGCTCGGAAATTAACCCCCAATTTGCCGCCATCGTTCCCCCTTCCGATGTGGTTGTTGTCATAACCTTTGAAGTGGAGCTTGATAGTACCATTGGATCCATGACCATGTGCTTGCCCTATGCCACCATTGAGCCCATTCGTCAAAAGTTACACGCAAGCTTTCAAACAGAACGTTTGGAAATTGACCATGCTTGGGTGGCTCGCCTTAAAGAACGCCTCATGGAAACGCCTGTGGAATTTAAAATTAAATTTGGAAGCACCCAAATTACAGGTAATCAGCTTTTACGAATGCAAGTGGGGGATGTGCTCGTCTTGGATACAGATGTGGAAGATCTCTTACCTTGCACCGTGGCCGGAGTAACCAAGTACTATGGACTTGGCGGCACAGTTAAAGCCATGAAAGGCTTTCAAATTATTAAAGAAATTGAACCGCAATATACTTAGTGTTCTTATACATTGTTAAAAGGGTGTGTTTTATGAGGCACACCCTTTTTTTATAAAATAACTAACGTACGGATGTATTTCATCCTTTGCAATTGCAAATACTACATATCAAGCAAATCGCGTCTACCACCAGCCATACGCACCAATTCTTCTTGTCTAGATGTAATGTCTAATTGTTGGCAAGATGTGATGGTTTTACCATTATTTTCTTGTTTTACTATACGAAAATGTCTTGAACCTAGTGCGGCAAGTTGAGGCCAGTGGGTTATGAGCAACATCTGTCTTTGCTCAGCTAAACTTTGTAAACGCTCAGACACCATATTGAGGGTGAGGCCACCAATACCTGTATCCACTTCATCAAAAATATAAGTGGCACTTTCACCGCCGCTTTTTATACTCACAAGAGCCAAGAGAAAGCGTGAAAGCTCTCCCCCAGAGGCAATTTTGTCTAAGGGTTGTGCCGCTTGTCCGGGATTGGGAGCCCAAAGTAATCGTGCTTTTTCATCACAAATATCTTCCCACAGCTTCACAGGAACAAAATCCGCATGGACTCGTATTTCCTTGGAAAAACCAAGCCCAGCTAAAGCTTGTTCTAATCTTTGGGTAAACTTTTCAGCACATTGGCGGCGTAAGGGGATGAGCTTCTCAAGTACAACTTGAAGTTTTTGTGTCAAAGATTTTTCTTCTTTTTCCAATAAGGCCATGTCCAAAGCGCAAGAATCTAAAAAGGAAATATTTTCATCAATTTCTTGACGTAACTCCAGAATTTCTTCCAAGGACCGGCGTAGCTTGCGTTTAAGCTGAGCTAAAGCATACAGACGAGATTCCAAAGCATCCATATCAACATTTGATGCCTCAGGTGCTTTGCGTAAACGAGATTCCAAAGCAGGCAAATTTTCTCGCAGGGCAGTCACAGCTTCCAAGTCAGCTTCCATATCAGAATCGTAGCCGCCGATACGCTCAAGAGCATGCTCAAGTTGCCCTAAAAGATCGCGTAATCCCGGACCATCCTCGCCGTAAATGAGGGCAAGGGCTTCGGCGAAATCTGCAGCACGCTGAGAAGCTTGTCTGGCAGCAGTACGCATATTTTCGAGTTTGTCTTCCTCGCCTTCTTGTGGGGCCACTTTATCTATTTCTAATTGTTGCATTTCTAGCAAATCACGTTTTTCGGATAATGTTACATGACGCTCTTGCAAAGCCATGCGTTTTTCTGCCACACGTTGAATTTGTTGTAAAATGTGTTGCCGTTCTTGTAAAAGGCTGTTGTCGGGGAGGCAATCATCAATAAGCTTAGACTGATAGCTGCTTTGTAATAGTTTTTGCTGTGCGTGTTGGCTGGTGTGCACCAAAAGATTGGGGCGCAGTTCACGTATACTTTCTTGAGAGCTCAAACTGTCATTAATATACAGACGGCTGCGACCGGTTTCGGCTATGAGTTCACGGCGTAAAATAAGCTCTTGCCCTTGATATAGAAAAAGGGCTTCCACTTGCGCCTTCTCATGGCCTGCACGAACCATTTCTGCGCCCATTTTTTCACCTAAAACAAAGTTAATAGCCTTAAGGATAAAACTTTTTCCTGCACCCGTTTCCCCTGTAAGCACATTCATACCAGTAGTAAATTCCATTTCCACATGGTCAATGAGTGCAAGGCCTTGTATACGCAAATATTCTAACATATTTCCCTCAAATTATTACTTATTACGTAATCTAGGGTCAAGTATATCACGAAGGCTTTCTCCCAATAAATTATAGCCAAGAACGGTAATCAAAATGGCTATACCAGGATAGAATGAAAGCCAAGGGGCAATTTCTAAAACATTTTTCCCTTCAAGTAGCATATTTCCCCATGAAGCTGTTGGAGGTTGAACTCCAAGCCCTAAGAAGCTCAAAGAAGATTCCACCAAAATGGCTCCAGCAATGCCGAGGGTCGCCGATACAAGTACAGGGCTTAAAGCATTGAGCAAAATATGCACACTAAGAATTCGAGCACTGGAAGCGCCATGTAAAAGCGCGGCAGAGACAAAATCCCTTTGACGTAGGCTAAGGGTTTCTGCACGAACGAGACGGGCTACGCCCATCCACGATGTTAAACCTATGACTATCATGATATTGGTGAGGCTTGGTTCAAGAAAAGCAATCACGGCCAAAATAAGGAAAAACGAAGGAAAACAAAGCATAATGTCCACGCCACGCATGATGGCTTCATCCACAAGGCCACCAAAGTAGCCCGAAATAAGCCCTAAAATAAGCCCAATGCTAACAGAGATACTTACAGCCACAAATCCCACCCAAAGAGATATACGTCCGCCATAGAGTAATCGTGAAAATACATCACGACCCAATTGATCTGTCCCTAGAGGAAAGGCCTCGCAAGGTCCCAGCAAAATGGAATCAAGATGCAACGCGTTGGGATCATAAGGGGCTAACCATGGCGCAAGCAAGGCCGCCAAAGACATGCCGAGTACCAAAACAAGCCCTAAAGAAAACATGAAGTATTTTTTTATCCAAAAGGAAAAGGCGGTATTCATTATGCCATCTCCTTGGCTGTGCGTATACGAGGATCAGCAAGACCGTAGCACATATCTGCCAATACATTACCAAGTAAGGTAAGCACAGCTCCAATGACAAGATTTCCCATGATCATAGTATAATCTCTTGCCATAACAGCGGCATAGAAAAGCTGTCCTAGTCCGGGCAGGGCAAAGATGGATTCAATGATGACGGAGCCTCCAATGAGCCCGGGGACTGAGAGTCCCAGCAACGTAATGAGGGGGAGGAGGGCGTTACGCAAAGCGTGATGAAAGATAACACCAGAAGTAGGCAATCCTTTGGCTTGGGCCGTAAGAATATAATCTTGACGTAAAACTTCCAGCATGGAGGAACGCATAAATCGTGACATACCAGCAATGGCACCCACAGTATAGATGGTTATGGGTAAAACCAAGTGGCTAGCCACATCCCATACTTTGCCCCATGGTGAAAGTTGATTATAATCCAATGAGGTTAATCCAGAAATGGGAAGCCAAGTGTTTTCTATACCAAAATAAAGCATGAGCAACAGAGCCAACCAAAAACCTGGCATGGCAAAGGCAATGAAGACTAAGATGGTCATACCTTTATCAAGCCATGAGTTTTGCTTCCATGCAGAAAGCACCCCCATGGGAATGGCCAAACAAAGGGTAAGACCAAGGGCCGCCACATTCATACCCACAGTGAGAGGAAGACGTTCCATGATCTTTTCCAGTACGGGCCGCGCATCACTGGACATGGAATTGCCAAAATCTAAATGTAAAATCCGCCACAACCAATTACCATATTGCTCATATAAAGGCTTATCTAAGCCGTAAAGAGCTTCTAGTCTTTGGCGTGCAGCTTCACCCACCATGGGGTTAAGTGTGGTTTCAAGGTCCGTGGGAGAACCGGGGGCAAGGTGAATGACCACAAAGGAAATAATTGTAATGCCCCAGAGCACCATAAGCATCCAAAGTAATTTACGCGCCATGCGCCATGCTAAAGCCAGCAAGAGAGACCCTTTAGACGTTTGTGGGGTAGGGGGCATATGATTTCCTTATGCAAAGAGAGCTTGTTTGAGAGGCGAAAGCTGTGGATAGGAGGTGGTAAGGGAAGCGCAAAACGTTTACACATCTTGCGCTGAAAAGTATCCACTCCATGAGAAATCTCAAAAAGCAGTTAAATGTTATCTCGTTTAGTCATCCATTCGTGGATACGCTGCACTTCTTCCTTCCACGAGGGAGAAAGACGTAATTGGATAAAGTGCACATAGAGTCCGTCTAAAAGCTCAAGGCATAATTCCATCAAATAGATTTTTTCCAATAAGAAAGCGTCTGGGTCATCATCATCACTTTCTTTTTCAATTTTAGGTGTACGCAATCCATTACAAGAAAAATCTTCGGCTTTAAGGCCCACTTGCCATGCGAGTTCGTCCTTTTCAAAACGCACCAAGGCACGAGTTACTTTCTTGCCTGTGGCAAGGCCAAAACGAGCCTCACGTAAGGGAGAAAGGGAACCTGACACTGAGGCCGTTTCAAGGCTATCACCTTCGCCACCTTGAACGACAATGCGTTGTTCCATGGAAACCGCAAAGGGCATACCATTTTTATCTTGAAAATCGTGAGGAGCTGTGTCGCTTTGGAACCAAAGCCACGTTAAAAATTCTTGTCCTAGTACTACATCTGTGGTGATTTCATTGGCCATGTCTTACTCCGCGGCAAAGTGGGTAGGTTCAAGCATATCGAGCTGAATAAGCTGAGCTTCGTTTAAAAAAGTGCTGGCAAGGCCATAAGGGGTCATTTGATCAAGATGCAAATCAAAAGTCTTTGTAAATAATTCTGTAAATAATTCAAGCATCTTATTTTGTGTAGACATGAACCATACTGTATTTTTAGTACTGGACCACACCACATTAAATTCCGCAGGAATAGGTAAGAAACGCTGACGTAAACGCAGCATAACTTGTTCTTTTATTTCTTTTTTTCTTTCACGGCTGATGTAGGTTTTATTTTGTTCTTGCATTTTCTTTTTCTCATCTTGAAGCGCAAGAGCCAAATGCTTTTTGATAACACCAGGAGGCACACGACGCGTATCTAAACGCAAAGAAAATACAATATATTCACCTTTTTGCGGCGGAGCTGTATTCCATTGTGTATCGAGCATATCGTCAAAGCAAGTCCAACCATGGGAGCTTTCTTCAGCTGTATTATCAATATCTTGAAAGGCAAACAATTGTAATTTTTCAGTAATGCTAGTCCATAGTTCTTTTGGAATATCATCCATGATTTTAAAACGCGTAAATGAACTGGAAGTGCTGGCAAGTCCCATATGAACTCCTTTACATGGTTAAAACGTGACGCACATTTTACGCTGTGGTGTCTAACATGGCAAGCACGGAAAAGGGAAAAAAAAGCGTATGGCTAAAAAATATGGCTTTGAGAGTGGTGCACAATACTTATGTGAATGTCTCATAATGATAATTATGTAAACTTTGCAATGCGGTTTTTACATATAACCCATAAATTTTTCAAAAAAAACATATACTTACTAGGACAAACCCCCATTGCTGAACATTCTTCCTTTTGCATGCCTACTGTTCTTTGTAATTTTTTGAGTTTCTTTTATGAACCCTATTATTTTGTGTGTTAAAGTTTAGCTTTCCATTTCTTCAGCTTCATATTAGATGATGGCTGTTGAATGTCGTTTTTTTTAAGACGTTAAAAAAAAATTTACGACTTCTTATCCCTATTTTTATTTTTAGGAGCTTAAAATGCCCAGTGAAAAAAAAACCAATGGCGGACCATACAAAAAGAAGAATTCATCTGCAAAACCGTCGGAACATTCTCGAAAGTCCACAAGGCCAGCATCAAGCTCCGTGTCTTCTGCTACATCCACCACAGCACAAAATAATGATGATAGCGTTCGTATTAATAAGGCTTTGGCCGACGCTGGTTTTTGCTCGCGTCGCAAAGCCGAAGAATTTATTGCTGCCGGCAATGTATTTGTAAATGGTGAGCGTGTAACCAACTTGGGACATAAAGTTTCACCTCAAGATGAGATACGCGTTCACGGTCAAATAATTCAACGCCAAGATGCGCGCTCGTATTTACTCATGCATAAGCCCATACAAACTTTATGTACTGCACATGATCCTGAAGGTCGTACGACCATTTTTGATATTTTGCCTGAAGTTTGGCGTTCTAAAAGACTTTTTACTGTGGGGCGTTTAGATTATTTTTCTGAAGGATTATTACTACTTACAGACGATGGCCATTTTGCTCAAAGGCTTGCACATCCGCGGTATCATTTACCTAAAATTTATGAGGTTTGGGTGCGTGAATCGATTCATCCTTCACAAATCTCAATCATGGAAAGTGGTATGACCTTGCAAGAAGGGGAAAAATTAGCTCCTGTGAAAGTTCGAATTTTGCGCCAAGAGTCTCGCTCTACCCTTTTGGAACTTACTTTACATCAAGGCATAAATAGGCAAATCCGTCGTATGTGTCGTGATTTACAGTTAACCATTTTAAAGCTTACACGTGTGGTGCAAGGCCCCATAGAATTAGATATTCCTGTGGGAAAAGTGCGCGAACTAAGCCTTGCTGAGCTAAAAGCCTTATACAGAGCTGTGGATTTATAAGTATTGTTATGTATTTATAAGTATTATTGTTGCGGCGTATGTTTTTCCAACCCTAAGCTGGCCACTAACGCCGCCAAGAGTAAACATGCAAGAAAAGCAATAAGAGCTCGCCAACCCAAATATTCAAAAATATATCCGGGAAGATATGACCCCAAGGCGCCACCAAGATAATAAATGGAGAGGTATAAACCATTGACGGCGTTTCTATTGTAGGGGCAAATGCGATTAACCAAACCGGGAGTGATACTGTGCTCTAAGAATTGCCCTGTGCATAATAAAAACATGGCGGCAAAGATACAATATACGTTGGGAACAAGAAAAAGCGCCAAAGAAATGCCAAAAATGAGCACTCCAAGGCGTATACTGCGTACGCTTCCGCCCACATAAGCAATAATTTTGCCCGACTTTAGGGCAACAATAATACCCATGCCATAACCTAAATACATGAGGCCGATGCGCCATTCTGAGATGGTATTATCTATTTGCGTTAAGAAAAAAGGTAAGTACGTGGCTAAGGCCACAAAAACAAAAAAACACATGCTTTCTATGAAAAGTAAACGTTTGATGCCTTTTGTATGCACTATATCATGAAATTCAGCCATGGAAAATTTGGTAAATGTTGTTTTGGGCTGCTCTTCTAAATTAGATACAAGATATAAAAGAAGAGTAAGAGCTATGGTTAAAAACATAAATGAAGTTTGCCAGGAAAAGGCTGAAGCAATGATGCCGGAAAAAATACGTCCCATAAGGCCACCTAAAATAGTGGCTGCTATATAGGTGGCCATGATATGCTGTAAGGTGGCACCACTATATTGTGCTGATAAATGCGCCATGAGTGAGGTGAGCATGGCTGGTACCACAAGACCTTGAATAAGCCTTAAAAAAAGTATTATTTCAAATTGCTCTAAAAGAAATAAGCCTAAAGAAGAACACAAAAGCAATGCAACAGAACAGAGTAAAACCCTTTTAGTAGAAAAGGCACTCAAAACGGCTCCATATAAAAGCGGTGCTATGCTTAAGGGGACGAAGACCACTGTCATGAGTAAAGCTATGTGTGCATCGCTATGGCTTGGAAAATTTTTTTGTATGGTAGAAAGTAAGGGCTGTGGAAGATACATGGTTGCTAAAGTAAGCATGGTTGCTAAAAACAATATATATAATTCTTTATTATCTTGAATTTTTTGTAAAAACATAGAAAGCCTCATTATTTTTTGTCTGTACATTCATTATAAGCCATATTTATGAAGTAAAATTTGAAAATATCAAGTTTTACTTTAAGTAAGTAAAGATGTCTTAAAAAAATCTTATACATTTTAATCTCATATATTATTTGTAAGTGGCATATATTTTTTTTAGCGTCAACAAATCTTTAAAGAATGTGTCTTTGACATCTTCACATTAAAAATTTTTTGCTTATATTTATGGCGGGAAGGGTGTTATGCCCTTTTTCTATGGAGTTCAGTTTAGTGTATAGAGGAAATTTCCCTAAGGAGAATACATGATTACTCGTAAAACACTCACAAGTTTTTTTATTTTCACCCTTTTACTAAGTGCTACTATGGTCCAAGCGGCCCAGTTGCCCAATTTTGTAGATCTTGCGGAAAAGGCTGGGTCTTCTGTGGTAAATATTAGCACAGAAAGAAAATCCAGCGCTAATAAACAAAAATTTATGCAAGAATTCATACCAGGATTGCCTCCTGGATTTGATCGCTTTTTTGAACAGTTTCAACCCTTTCAAGGGCAGCAACCTCAAAGACCGGAAAGTAAGCAACGCTCCCTTGGCACTGGTTTTATCATCTCGGAAGATGGATACATTGTTACCAATTTCCATGTGGTAAAAGGTGCAGATGTTATTAATGTTAATCTACAAGGAGCCATTGGTAAGGCAGAAGCCATTTCTGCAAAATTGGTGGGCTCTGACGAAGAAACTGACATTGCTTTATTAAAAGTGGATGTAAAGGATAAACTCCCCTACCTAACCTTCGCTGATTCTGACAAAGCTCGCGTGGGAGAATGGGTGCTTGCCATTGGGAATCCTTTTGGCCTGGAGCATACCGTCACTTCCGGTATTCTCTCTGCCAAAGGTCGTAACATTAACTCTGGCCCCTTTGATAATTTTTTACAAACGGACGCTTCCATTAATCCCGGTAATAGCGGTGGCCCTTTGCTGAATATGCAAGGAGAGGTAGTAGGTATTAACACGGCTATTATTGCCAGTGGCCAAGGTATTGGCTTTGCCATTCCAAGCACACAAGCAGCTTATGTTACGGAACAGTTAAAAACCGGCAAGAAAGTGAGTCGCGGTTGGATTGGCGTAACCATGCAAGCTCTTACTGAAAATGCAGCCAAAGCTTTAGGTTTGGATAAAGCCAAAGGTGCTCTCATCAGCAGTGTCATGGAAAATGAACCCGCAGCCAAAGCCGGAATCAAAGCCGGTGACGTAATTATTGCCGTTGACGGTAAGGAAGTGGAAGATTCTGCTGCGCTATTACGTGCCATTGCCGGGCAAAAGCCTGGTGCCACAACCACGGTGACAGTGTGGCGTGATGGTAAAAAGAAAAATCTTAAAGTCACGTTGGGTGAGCGTAATGCCAGCCAGCTAAATGCTCAAGACAATGGACCTGCTGGAAAGCAGGAACAAGAAGCGGTGACGCTGGGGATTTCTGTGCGTCCTTTAACTGTTGATGAAGCAAAAAGCCTTAACGTAGAGGCCGGACAAGGTCTTCTCGTGGCAGAAGTTGAACAAGGCAAGCCTGCAGCTGAAGCTGGTATTCGCCAAGGCGATGTAATCCTTTCTGCCAATTTAACTCCTGTAAATGACGCAAAAGCATTGGCTAAAATCATTCAGGACGTAACCGCGCGCGGCGCTGTCATGTTACAAGTGAGCCGCCGTGGTGAGGTGAGCTTTGTGGCTGTGCCGCTAAGCGTTAAGTAACAACAATCTACTAAAAACTCCCCTATATAAAGGGTGCGCTTGTATAAGTGCACCCTTTTATATTTTTAAAATATCATCAGGGCGGAAAGATATCTTTATGGCAAAATATATACCGCCATTAAAAATTTTGAGGGGGTTTGGGGGAACTTTTTCAAAAGTTCCCCCAAAAAATAAAATACAAATACCATCGAAATTCTAAAAAAATAACACTCCCCAAAACTACATCATATTGACAGACAATTACCAAAACTTTAAGCTTCACTTGAATTTCCACTTTTAAGCGAGGCTTATCTTTATGCATTACGACCCGTATTATTATCCTTATGCTTCACGACGCCATGTGGTTTTTGGTTCGCGTGCCATGGTGGCAACTTCTCAACCTTTGGCAGCACAAGCCGGTTTACAAATTTTGCAACAAGGCGGCAATGCTGTGGATGCGGCGGTGGCCACGGCGGCGTGCTTAAGCGTTGTTGAACCCACGGGTAATGGCATTGGCGGAGATGCTTTTGCCATGGTGTGGATGCGAGAAGAACTTTTTGGCCTTAATTCCAGTGGGCCTGCTCCAAAATTATTACACCATGCATTGGTTAAAAAAGCCGGACATGAAACCATGCCCCATGATGGCTTACTCCCCATTACGGTACCGGGCATACCTGCAGCTTGGGCAGCTTTAAATAAACGCTTTGGCGCGTTATCCTTGGAAACATGCTTGGCACCTGCCATTGAGTACGCAGAAAAAGGCTTTGCTGTGGCTCCCATTACAGCTGAATTATGGCAAAAAGCGCATGAACACTATACCAATGCTTTAAAGAATCATGCTGCGGTACGAACTTTTTTTGAAGCTTTTACGCAAAATGGAAAAACCCCTCAGGCAGGAACCTTATGGCGTTCACCTGAGCAAGCCGCTACCTTGCGTGCCATAGCTGAAACAGGCTCAAGAGCCTTCTATGACGGTATACTTGCAGAGAAAATAGATGCTTTCATGCGCAAAGAAGGCGGCTTTCTGCGTGGCGAGGATTTGGCGCACTTTCAACCGCGTTGGGTAGATCCCATAAAAGTGACCTATCGCGACCATGATATTTGGGAATTACCTCCCAATGGACATGGATTAGTGTCTCTTATGGCCCTTAATATTCTGAAAAATTTTGATATGACCAATGCTGATAGCCCCGAGACCATGCACAGACTCATTGAAGCCGTTAAGCTCGCCTTTGTGGATGGCCTTGCACATATTGCAGATCCGGCACATATGCGTGTGACGGTGGAAGAGCTCTTACAAGATGATTTTGCTGCCATGCGCGCGGCCTCCATAGGAGAAAAGGCTTTGGAGCCTCTCCCAATGACACCGCCCAAGGGAGGAACTGTGTACCTTGCCACAGCTGATGCCATGGGTAATATGGTTTCGTATATTCAGAGCAATTATACAGGCTTTGGATCTGGTGTGGTCATTCCTGAAACGGGCATTGCTTTGCAAAACCGCGGCGCATGTTTCAGTATGGATACAGCGCACCCCAATGTTGTGGACGGCGGTAAACTCCCCTACCACACCATTATCCCAGGATTTATCACAAAATCTTCCGCGCAGGCTCAATCCCATCAAACATGTGAGCCTTTGGGGAATATGACGCCCTTTGGCCCTTTTGGCCCCTTTGGAATGATGGGTGGCTTTATTCAACCTCAAGGCCACGTTATGCTGGCTCATCGCATGCTTGATCAACATCTTAATCCTCAAGCAGCATTGGATGCCCCGCGTTTTCGCTGGACACAAGGACGTACAGTGGAGGTGGAGGCCTCCTTCCCTCAAGCTTTAGCCAGTGCCTTGCAACGCAAAGGACACGATATACGGTATGGCACCGTTAGCGATAGGGACTTTGGTCGTGGCCAATGCATTTGGCAAAAAAGGCCCACAGATGATGACCCCACACGTATTTTTATGGGCGCCACAGAGCCACGCACCGACGGTCAAGTGGCTGCCTTGTAACTTGAGTAAGCGGCATATTTTACTTTATATATAGGGCACTTTCTGCCGCATTCTCAGGCATGGTAAATTCTAACCTATGCGTATATTAGACTATTTAACTTTGGAACACTCTTTGTATAGCATAAGCTACAAGGAGTGTTCACCATGCAAATTCTGCCCACCACATCTCAAAGTACTTTATCCCTCACCGAGAGTTTTTTTATCGGTGCCGGTTTTCAAGATGCTAGCAGTGATAGCTTTGCTGAAGAATTATTTCGCCAGCAAGAAGCGCGTAATGCTGTTGCCAATGGAGAAAGTCACTCTGTAGAAGTGGCTTTACAAGATTCCGCAACAGTAACACCTCTTGAACAGGCTCCTTATAATTTAACCTCAGACAATGGTGTTACTTATTCCGCAGAAGAAGTGCTCTTTACACAAGAAGAGTTACGTGAACTTGAGCGAGATTTACGCCGCGAGGGAGCTCCAGAGGAAACTCTCACAGAGTTGAAAAAACTTGCTGAACAACCTGGTGGATCTTCACTGGGTGAAGTTATGGCTGCCCTACAAAGCCCGCGTACCTACCCTACCCTTTCTGAAGAAGAACGCGAGACACTAAAAGGACTTACCGCAAAGCTAGATCCTAGCGGTGACTTATACAGCGATATTCGCGGACACCTTAATGGCAAAAATGGCAAAGCAGTTTTAGACGCTTTGGTAAAGGAGATGGATAGTCTTCAGGGCCAAAGTGTGCTCATCACGAAGGATGAAATGGGCGTTTTGGCTAAAGCCATGGGCTTATCAGATACTTCTACCCAACAATTACTAGGCCATTTTGGTACCGGCTCTTCTCTTAAGCTCAATAAAACACAGCTTTCCACATTTTTAGCACCTGCCATCAATGATTTTGCTTTGGAAGCAAGTAATAAAGAAAAGTTAAACGTAGCCATTGATGCCACCATGGGACCTCTTTTGCAAGAAGCCAAAGAGCGTATGGCGGCGGAAAAAAGCGCTTCTGAGCTTTCTTCGCGTAAAACTGAGCAAAGTAAGGTTGTGATTGAAAAAACCGTGCTGGAAAATGTTAATTCAACCCTTGAAGGAGCTCGCGCCTCTCAGGTGGATAAAAATTTAGAAAATGCCACCGAATCGCAAAAAGATGCTCTTGATAGGCAATTGCTTGGCGACAAAGAACTGGCAAAAGATATGCAACAAGAGGGTTTTGGCGATGGCAAAGGTGATGCTAAAAGTGACACCAGAAATGACACTTGGGGACAATTGCTTGATAAAACTTCCTTGCGCACTGACGCCAGCGCAAGTCTTGTGGCCTCTAAAAATATCACCACCCCCGTTGTGGGCATTGGCGGTTTAGCCACCAACAGTGCTCAGCAGTTGGCACAAAGTCAAGCCCAAGCACAACGTGCTCAGATGGCCTCTCAGGCCGCCACGCAAGTGGAAAGAGCCATGCTTACAGCAGCCAGAGATGGAAGCAAGAGTATTGAATTACAACTGCACCCAGCTGAGCTTGGTTCTCTTACCATCACCCTTACCGCGCGCAATGGTGAAGTGAGCGCCATGATTCGCTCCGAAAAGTCTGAAACGGCAGAAATACTGCATAGGCAAATGGAGCAAATTCGCGCACAATTGGAAGATCAAGGCGTAAAGGTTGATAAAATCGAAGTGCGCCAAGGCTCACAGGAAAACTCTGCTTCCCATGATACCTGGAGTGGCATGAAAGAGCACAATGCCAGACAGGAAGAAAATGCCCAAAGAGAAATGTTAGAACGTTTGCGTAATCTCGGAAAGGTTCGAAATGATAGTACAAATCCAAATGACTCAACTTTGGAACGCAATATGCATAGTAGAAGTAGTTCGGCAGGAAATGCCACACAATCATTGTATATTGTAGCCTAAGCATCATCTGGGCTAAGGGAGTTTAAAATGTCAGCTATTCAATCCACAAGCAGTGCCGTAAGCAGCGCCATTACTTCGCAAACAGGAAGTAGTACTCTTGATAAAGAGGCTTTCATGCTTTTGCTTGTGACACAATTCCAATATCAAGATCCATTGAATCCCATGGAAGATAAGGAATTTATTGCTCAGCTCGCACAATTCTCCAGCCTTGAACAAATGATGAACATGAACGAAGGTATGACCACCCTCACAGAAGCCACACGTAGCCAAGAATTGGTAAATGCCACTTCTTACATTGGCAAGACCGTGGACGTAACTGGTACCAGCATTAGTAAAGAAACCAATGCAAGCACCGGCGATACCACTGTTTCTAAGATGCGCTACGCCATTGGTGACAATACTGTGAAGGGTCAAATCAATATCTTTGATTCCGGTAATAATATGGTGAATAGCATTGCTCTACCTGCACAAAGTGCCGGTACCCACGAATTCATTTGGGACGGTAAGGTCTTTGGTGGGGCAGAAGCTTCTGATGGTGTTTATAGATTGGTTCCCGTGTTTTACGATTCCAATGGCGATACCATTACCAATTACGATACCGTGGTGGATGGTCTTGTTTCCGGCGTTATCAATGACAATGGCATTCCTTATCTGGCTCTGTCTGACGGACGCACCACACCTTTATCTGAAGTGCGCCGTGTATCTGAACCTACGGTAATTTCTTCCGCCACACCTGACAGTGAAACGGAAGAAGATTCTAAGACGGAAGATACGGACTCTACTTCTGGCGAAAATAGCCAAGAAGAGGAAAATACAGAGACTACAGAGAGCACAGATGGCACTGAAAGTGCTACTGATCCTGCTGATGGAACTACTCCAGAAACGGGAACAAGTGACACCACTACGCCATAATGATTTTAAGGAGAGGTATAAGGCAATTTCGGGACGCTTTATATCTTAGTAACAGATAGTATTAGGTTATTTGGAGGTATTTTATGGGTCTTTCATCTAGCATGTGGACAAGTGTTTCGGGCTTACTCGCTCATGGCGAAAAAATGAACGTTATCAGTAACAACCTTGCCAACGTAAGTACCATCGGCTTTAAAAGCCAACGCATGGACTTTGAAGATTTCCTTTATCAAGATAAGGCCAGCGGCAGCGGTCCTACCCAAATTGGTTTTGGTGTGGGCATTAACACTGTTATTACAGACTTTTCTCAAGGTTCTTTTGAATCTACCAACAGCGCCACCGACCTTGCCATTTCCGGCTCTGGTTATTTTAAAGTGGTAAATTCCAGCACAAATGCTGATCATTACACTCGCGCCGGCAACTTCAACTTCAACAACCAAGGGTACTTAACCTTACCCACGGGTGAAGTTTTACAAGGCTGGAAAGTGCAAAATCACAGCAGTCCTTTGCCTGCCACTGGTATTAATCCTCTGGTATCAAAGCCCCAAGGTATACAAACCGTGGGCGATGCTCAAGACATCGTACTTGACTCTTGGTCAGTAAGTCCTCAAGCCACCACCAAGGTAGAATTTTCCGTGAACCTTACGGCAGAAGAAAATCTTGATAAGAGCAAGGATCTTGAAAATCCTCTCTTTGCCATGTCTGAAACATGGAATGGTAAATACGCTGTGGACAATCCAGGTGAGCCTGCCATATCTGAAGAAGCATACGTATATCCTGCGCCCATCACCGTGTATGATGAAGGCGGCAAAGAACATACCCTCACCTGTTATTTTGACCAAGTACCTGCCACAGCCATTGACGGTTTACCCACAGGCTATACGGCTTATGAGTACCTTCTCACCATGGATCCCAACGAAGACGCACGTACCTTTGGTGGAACCTATGATGAAGCCACTGGCGTACTCACCGGTGCAACCAGCTTCCAAGATACAGAAGCCGCTGGTATTCTCATGAAAGGTACCATGATTTTTGACTCTTCCGGTAATTTAATTAGCCAATCTGCGTACTCCTATATGGGAAATACAGAAGTACCTGCTGGTGAGACCATCCCCAGTGGTATGAATCCAGAAGATATCATTGCAGCTGCTGAACTTGCTGGTGCCAACGCCTTGGCTGATCCTGCCAACGTAGCCACCATCGAAGCAGCAGCTTTGGCAGCAGCCAACAAAGCATTAGGTGATGTTGGTGCTGATAAGGATACCTCTTCTACCGCAGTGGCTGATGCTGCTCGTATTGCTGCGGCAACTAAGGCTGCCAATGACGCTAATCCTGGCTTAGCTGCCGGTGACGCCGCTTGGGACGCTACTTACACTACAGAATTTGCAGCTTTTGACCATGCAACAGCCAAAAAAGAAGCTGAAAATATTTGGCAAAATGCTTTTGATAAGGCTGAAACTGATGCGTCAAATGCCATTTATAATGCTGCTTATGGCACAGAATATGATAGCAAAATTGCAAGCTCTTATGGTCATCCAGACTCCGCTTTGTCTTGGCAGCCCACAGCCGTATCTGAGAATGGTTATCCTTTGTTCACGGCAAACTTTTCCGGTCACCCCATGGCCAATAGTGTAGGCCAGAGCAAAACAGAAACCGATGCTACCAAGAGTAAAGAAGCTGATGATATTTGGATGGAATTTGATTTAGGTTTGCAGTCTGAAAGTCCCAATAATCCTTGGTCCATGGGTGGCACTGCGGGAACAACTCCCATAAAAGGCACCTTGACCACCCCTGGAACTTCCATTGCAGATCTTATGACAAATCTTGCAGGCGGCACCGCCACCAGCATTAGTTATAGCCAAATGGCTGGTCTTGTGCCTGCCGAAGGCACTGCAGGCTCTTCCACCAACCGCGGAACAGCTTCTGCCATTAACTTTAGCTCGCAAAATGGTTATCCTTCCGGTAACCTTACCAATGCGCGCATCGATGCAGACGGTGTTTTGTACGGTATTTACTCCAACGGTGTGGAAATGCCTTTATACCAAATAGCCATGTATGACTTTGTAAACCCACAAGGTTTATATCGCGAAGGTGGCAACTTGTACTCTGAAACTTTAGAGTCTGGTAGCATACAACAAGCACAGGCTGGTATTGCTGGTATGGGTAGCATTCATGCTTACAATATCGAACAATCCAACGTGGATATGTCTCGCGAATTTGTGCAAATGATTACCACGCAGCGCGGTTTCCAAGGTAACTCCAAAGGTATTACCACTGTGGACACCATGTTGGAACAAGTTCTTAGCATGAAGCGTTAATAGCACTTCATCCCCATAGGTTTACCTCCCTCATGGCGACTGTTCCCGAAAAGCAGTCGCCATATTTTTTCACAAACATTTGCTTGTGTTTTTCTTAGCTATGAAGTAGGAGATAAATATATAAAAACACAATAAGTCTTGCTAAATATTTTTTTAGTATTACTCTCACCTCACATCGTCACTTTAAATAGTCCAATGTTGTTTAGGATAAAGTTTCTATAGAGCATTTTATTTAGATTCTAGGTAATTATATGTCATTACACGCCGTCCCTCCTCCCCTGTCCCCTGCCTTAGCCAGTGCCCTCCTTGAGTACTCTCCTCAATATATTTCCTGTTGGACAGAAAGTTTAGAAAATATTTATTGTAATAAGGCTTTATTAGATTTTTTAGGCATCGATACTCTTGCTACTTTTCAAAAAAAGCACACGCAGTTTTATCCCACACGTCAGCCCAATCAAAAATTTTCTGTAGATATGTTACACGAAATGGCACGTCACGCCATGGTGGATGGAAAAAGTCAATGCGCTTTTGTTTTTTGTAAACAATCTGGTGAGGAATTTTCTGCCCAGGTACAATTTACGCATATTGTTCAAGACAACACGGGCTATTTGCTTTGCCACCTAACTCCCCTATACTCTGTAAAAGAGCCTGAACCTGAAGAAAGTAATGACAGCGATGCACTGGCTCGCCAAATAATGAACACATCCCTATTGGGCTCCACCCTTTGGAATGATAAATTAGAGCTTATGGATTGCACCCATAAGCACTTAGAGCCTTTTGGTGTTGGAAAAGAAGAATTTATTTCCACATTCTTTTCCTTTTGCCCTGACGTTCAGCCCGATGGTAGATATTCACAAAAAGCTTTTATGGAGTACCTACAAAAAGCTTTAGACGAAGGCTATTGCTCTTTTATATGGACTTCTGTGGACAGGGATAACACTCCATTTTTCATAAGAATTGCCCTAGTGAGTCTTGTCTTGGAGGGTAAGAAGTATATCTTATCCTACACATCCGAAAAAAATAGCCACGAACTGGCGGTAAGCAATGTCATAAGCAATTATGACCGTATGCAGCTTTTACTGAAGCATTTACCCATTGGTGTAGATTTATGGAATAAAAACTTTGAACTTTTTGATTGTAATGAAGCCACACTTCACCTTTTTGGAGTAAAAACCAAAGAAGAGTATATCAAAAGATTTAAAGAATTTACACCGGAATTCCAGCCCTGTGGTAAGCGTTCGCAAGAGCTTATTCCTCAACATTTGAATGAAGTTTTTGAAAAAGGCTATACACGCTTTGAGTGGATGCATGTTTCAGCCGATGGCGAAGAATTGCCCGCAGAAATTAGTATTATACGTACAAAAAATGGTGAAGAAGATATTGCCGTAGTCTATTATAAAGATTTGCGCGATGTCAAAGCCAACATGCGAGAAGTGGAGCAACGCTTAGCTGATATAAATAACATTTTAGATTCAGCCCCTTACGCCGTTAACACTTGGAGCAAAGATTTTGTTCCGGTGGATTGTAACCTTGCTTCTTTAGCTTTATATGGTTTTGAAAGCAAAGAAGAATATTTACAAAATTTCCACAAAGTTATGCCTGAAACACAAAAAGATGGGCGTAATATGACGGAAGTTTTTGTAAAACGCTTCACAGAAGCCTTTACCAGCGGCTATGCTTATGACGAAGGCGAGTTGATTAATATTAAATCGCAAACTACTTTCCCCGTCGAAATTACTTTAAAAAAGCTTAATGTTCGTGGAGAAGAAAGAGTTATCACCTACTTAAATGACGTGAGCTTGCAAAAATCCATGATGGCAGAAATTGCCGATAGTCATCAAGCTTTAACCATTGCTCGCGATGCAGCAGAAAAAAGTGCCAAGGTAAAAGGGGAATTTCTTGCCAACATGAGCCATGAAATTCGTACCCCCATGAATGGTATCTTAGGACTTTTACATATTCTTTCTCGCACCAAGCTTTTAGAACAGCAAAAATTTTATGTGGATAAAATTTTATATTCTGCAGAAAGTCTTTTGCGCATCATCAATGATATTTTAGATTTTTCAAAGATTGAAGCCGGCAAACTTGAGATGGAGTATGTACCCTTCTCATTGGATGAATTGCAAGATGAGTTACGTACACTTTTTGCCCATAAATTCCTTGAAAAAAACATTCAGGGGGAAATCTTTAGCGAAAACATCTTGGATACAAAACTTGTTGGCGATCCCTTACGCTTAAAGCAGGTTTTACTTAACCTTATAGGTAATGCCGTAAAATTTACTGAAAATGGTAGAGTGTGTGTCTCCATTGAAAATATTTCTTACGAAGGGCCCCATAGAATATGCTACCACTTCTTGGTGGAAGATACCGGTATTGGCCTTTCTGACGAACAAGCCTCACGCCTTTTTGAAGCATTTACTCAGGCTGATACTTCCACCACAAGAAAATACGGTGGAACAGGGCTTGGTCTTGCCATCTCCAAACGTATTGTAGAAATGATGCAAGGAACCATTTGGGTAGAAAGCGAGGAAGGCAAAGGAGCACGCTTCCAGTTCACCGCTGTTTTTGATCTTGATATGTCCCACATTGCTCAAGAAGAGTCCTTTGATTTAGATGCCTTCATTGAGGCACCCAAGTTCATTACTTCAGGACATATTCTCTTGGTGGAAGACAATGAAATTAATCAGCTTATTGCCACAGAACTGATTACATCTCAAGGGCATACGGTGGATGTTGCCAATAATGGTCAAGAGGCAGTTGATATGATTAATTCTTGCCATTATGATATGGTATTTATGGATATTCAGATGCCTGTGATGGATGGCCTCACTGCTACACGTACCATTCGAGCCATGGAACGTTTTGCCAAGCTTCCCATCATTGCCATGTCAGCCCATGCCATGTCTGGAGATAAAGAAATTAGTTTAAGTCATGGTATGAATGATCACCTCTCTAAGCCCATTTCTCCAGAGTTGCTCTATAATAGTATTGATACGTGGCTAAATATTGGAAAAGTCAATCCTACCACCATCGCAAAAAAATAATTATCCATCAATCGTATAAATAATTATTTACCAATTTCAAGGCATTACAACTTAATGCCAAAAGTGTGCTTGCCAAAAATCTTAATGACGCTTACAAGCATCAAATAGTTTATAAAAATATTTTTTGGAGTTAGTTTATGTCATTGAGCATTGGAATTGTTGGCTTGCCCAATGTGGGAAAATCCACTTTATTTAACGCACTTACAAAAGCCCAAAATGCCCAGGCGGCAAATTATCCTTTTTGCACCATCGAGCCCAATAAGGCCACCGTGGCAGTGCCGGATAAACGTCTTGCTGTGCTCACTGAGCTTGCCAATCCTCAAAAAACACTACATGCCAATGTGGACTTTATTGATATTGCAGGTCTTGTGCGTGGTGCCAGTAAAGGTGAAGGTCTTGGCAATCAATTCTTAGCAAACATTCGTGAATGCGCTGCCATTGTGCATGTTGTACGTTGTTTTGAAGATGAAAATATTACTCACGTGGACGGCACCGTAGACCCTCTTCGCGATATTGACACCATTGAAACAGAACTTTTACTTTCAGACATTCAGTCTGCTGAAAAACGCGTTGAGCGTTTACGCAAAATCCGTGGAGACAAGAGTGCACAAGCTGTGGCAGAACAAGTGGCTGCTCTACTCGCTCACCTTAATGATGGGAACCCTGCCATTACTTTTGAACAGCCAGAAGGCGATGCTTTTGCCCTTCAATGGCGCGAAATGGGGCTCATCACAGCCAAAAAAACCATTTATTGCGCCAACGTGGATGAAGAAAATGCTGTAGATGGCAATGCCTACGTGGAAAAAGTACGTGCACTTGCCACAGAGCGCGGTGCAGGTTTTGCCCTCATTTGTGCAAAAATTGAAGAAGAGCTTCAAGGTCTTCCAGACGAAGAGCAAGCCGACATGCTTGCATCTTTTGGTATTGAAGCCAGCGGGCTTGAAACCATCATTCGTACTGGTTATGCTACTTTAAATTTATGCTCTTATTTCACGGTGGGCGAAAAAGAAGTTCGTGCTTGGACTTTTAAAAATGGTTGGAAAGCGCCCCAAACTGCCAGTGTTATTCACACCGACTTTGAACGCGGTTTCATTCGCGCCGAAGTCATAGCTTATGATGATTTTGTACAGCATAAAACAGAATCCGCATGTCGTACCGCCGGAGTGTTACGCACCGAAGGTAAAGAGTATGTAGTGAAAGACGGGGATGTTATGCATTTCCTCTTTAATGTGTAAGCTTTTTTGCTTTTATTTTATGTGTGGGGAGAAACCTTTTACAAAAGGTTTCTCCCCACACACCCCCCTCTTCCAAAAAATTTTTTAAGCGAATGTAAATATGTCTTTGGGCAATATTTTCTGTCGCATCCCATTAGAAAACACTCTTAAAACAGGGTGTTTTTTTATTGCGTTGTAATACTATATTTCTAGAAAAATCGTACTTCAACACGGGAAGGGTAAATAGTATACCACTACATTACGCAACAATTGAAGTATTTTTTTTGGGAGAGTGTGATCTGGTGGAAAGAGCTGTTGTGAACAATAAACCTTATACTAAAAGAAAATCCCTTTTGTAAACAAAAGGGATTTTCTAGTTTGATGTGTATTATTTCTACCAGCTTTGTTGGCGATATACCTCTAAAGCTTTTTGTTGTTCTTCAAAGTTAGCAAAGCCAGCTTGATGTAAGGCATCATTCACTGTGGTATTCCAATCCCATGTTGCATAAATAACAGGCTTATGGAATGTGGCTCGGAAGCTACCAAGTTCAGTACGATAGAAAGATTCTTTAGGTGTATCTAAGTGTTCACGTAATTGCTCGTGACGACGTTGTAATTCACCTTCGTACCATTCTTTAATATCGTCGGGTTCATTATATTTCTTTAAGATATGACCATAGCCTTGGCTCTCCATAAGCTTACCAAGGCGGGCATGGTGCTGTTCGATGAGCCACTTACCCAAATCAGCTGTGCTAATATTTTCTGCTTCAATGGCAGCAATATCTTGTACAGTTTGATAATAGGTATCAGGCACAACGGAAGCTGAAGCAATACCTGCAATGGCAACAAGTCCGCGCAAAATAAGGCTATTGGATACACCTTGTCCGCAGAAACCAACTTTTTTGCAATACTTTTGACCGGTAAAAATGGTCACGAGCATGGCCCAAATAACAGCAGGATCTTCTTCATCGTAAATATGACTTAAACTTGCATTGTCACGGTCTGTGGCAAGAACCATTTGCGTCATATCGTTGGAACCAATGGAGAAACCATCAAATTCTTCAATGAATTGTTTAGCTAAAATGGCATTGGAAGGAATTTCCGCCATGAGAATAATTTTAAGACCGTCTTGACCGGGACGCAACTTATGCACTTGGTCCAAGTAGCGACGCATGGAGCGAGCTTCTTCAAGGGTGCGCACAAAGGGTAACATCATTTGCAAGTTGCTACCGCCATATACACCACGAGCCAACTTAAAGGCTTCAATTTCCCAGTCATGAATATTACGGGATACACCACGATAACCAAGCATGGGGTTATCTTCTTGATTTTCAAAAAGATTACCACCTAAAAGGTTGCAGTATTCATTGCTCTTAAAGTCTGTGGTACGGTAAATAATGGTTTTACCATAAAAAGCCATGGCAAAGAGTGCAAGACCTTGAGCCAAGGTTTGTACATAATGTTCTTTACCGGTGCGGAATCCACGCTCTTTAATAATTGTGCGAATTTTCTCAATAAGATTATGAACTTCGTCCATTTCTTTTTTAAGGCCGGAACGTAAGCCCACTTCTTCACGCAAGCGTGTAATGTTTTCCACCACATCTAAAACAGCTGGCACGGTGTTAATTTTCTTAACATGTGCATCGATGGTGGCTTCAATCTCTGCACGACGCTTTACATCTTCAGGATCCTTGGGTGAAAGCATGGCAAGCTCATCATCAAAGCCCATGATAATGCGAACATGTTCATGTAAGTCATCGCTGGTTTTAATAATATCAATACGACGAGTGGCAGCTTCCCAGCATTGGTCAATTTTGTTTTCTATTTCACGCATTTTGCGATGAATGAGCAAGAGTTCTTCTGGAGCAGAAGAAGCAGAGTTTGCGGCAAGAGCTTTCACTTCACTGGATAAACCAGTAACTTCACCAACGTGCGCACGTAAATCTAAATTAGAAACAATAAGTCCAGCAGAGATTTGTTCGCGTAAAATTTTAGATAAACGATCATCCAATACACGAGCTTGTTTTTGTACTACAGTTTCCAAAGTACCGTTATCAAAAGCTTCCAATGCTGCAGGGTGAATGCTGATATTGCCAAGCATAAATTCGGCGCGTAGCAAGCCCACTTCAAATTTTGGAATCTCACGCAAGCGAGAAAGGAAGAGGGATTGGCCAACGTCAGCCAGCACAAGACCCACTTTAGCTTGGGTGTTTGGCAATTTGGAAAGATCCATTTCGCCGCCCACTTCTTTGAGTGGAAGTAAGCCGCGGTAAACCTTGCCAGTGGTACCATCTACAGTAACTTCTGTGCCGTCAAGAGCGCGTAAAATATCTACACGTTGAATGCCAATAACAGCGGCAATACCAAGCTCACGAGAGGTAATGGCGGCGTGGCTGGTGTCACCACCAACGTCGGCCATGATGGCAGAAGCCACACGCATGCCAGGAACCATGTCGGGGTCAGTACGTTCAGCGGCAAGAATATCACCCTTGGAAATTTTGTTTAATTCCAAAGCGGAACGCAAGAACTTAACTGTCCCCTGCCCTGCACCGCGCGATGCGCCATTACCTTCCACAAGCACTTCGGCTGTGGCAGCACTTTTGGCATCCACTTCTTTACGACGCATGAAAATGGTGTGCGGATGTAATTCAAGTTCGTCATTCCAACGAGTTTCAGGACGAGCTTGCACAAACCAAAGACGATCTTTGGCATCGATACAAAATTCCGTATCCATAATCATGCCATCATAGGCAGCGCTAACAGCACGCACGCCCTTGGCAACGCGTTCAGCCTGAGAAAGAGAAAGAGCCCAGCGTAAAGCTTCAAGCTCTGGCACGTCCACTTCTTTGGTGCCACCTTTCTCGTCGTAAATAATTTTCATATCTTTACGACCCATTTGGCGAATGACTACTTCAGAACCGTTATCTTTTTGGAAAACATAGAGTTTATCAGGGGTAACTTTACCGCCCACAACAGCTTCACCAAGACCATAGCTGGCATCAATGCTCACAAGGTCTTTGCGTGCTGTACCACGGCAGCCAGTGGCAGTATCTGCAGAAAAAGCAGTACCAGAAATGACAGGATTAATCATTTGCATCATGCACACAGAAAGAGAGGTATTTTCGATGGCCCATTCTTTCTTGGCGTTTTCAGCAATGCTTTGATCGCCCACTTCTTCAGCTTTGGCTAAAGCATCCAAAATAGCTTCGCGGCGGTAGGTCATGGAGCGTAAGTTGTATGCAGAGGCACAGTCCCAATGATAAGCCATGACAACTTTATCTTCGCCAACCATATTAAGATATGTATCTTGAAGGCCAGCAAAAGCTTTTTTGCGAGAATCTTCACCAGCTGCGGAAGAACGTACAGCTACGGGAACGATTTCGCCTTCATTTTCATCGCAAATGGCTTTATAGGCTTCGCCCACAGCAATGGCCACTTCTTTAGGAACTTCAACAGATAAAATAGCTGTTTGCACAAGAACAGAACGCTGGCGTAATTGGTCAATCCCTTCAGGAGATGTGGCAAAACCTTCCACCACATTATTGATGAAGGTACGCAAAGGGATACGCACATCACTTAAAGAAGCGCTGGCCTCGCGTGCCATACGCCCAAGGCTACGCACAAATTTTTGTAAAAACTCAGGATCTTGGTTAATTTCAGAATCCATCCAGTCAATACGCTTATATTCTTTTTCCACCACAGAGCGGACAACGGAACCAATAACACTGGTTTCATCCAAGAGTTTATGGAATGCATCAGAAGAAATGGCACGAAAGTGCGGGGCTTGAATTCCTGGAATTTCAGAAATCAGCGCAGTATTATAGTTCTTACCACCCACAAGTAACTCTGCACTTTCTCCCATGGCCACAATATCGGCACCTGTGAGAATAAGTTTTTGTACTTGTTTTGTTGCAGTTGCAGGGGCAGACTTTGTTGCAGGCTGCTTCTTTTCCATTCCGTCCTCCATAAGAGTGATAGTTCTGTTAAACGATTATAACAATTGGAACATTACAAATATAGCCCAACTATATTTGAGCTATTTTTTTTGCCTCATACAAAAACCATCTCTTATAAAAGACGATATACCTGTTCTGTCTAAAGCTTTTTATATGTAGCAATTTTTTTGTATACTGTCTAGCCAATTTATGTATTTATGTTCATTAATAAAACCATAACATACCAATTATATAGCATGATTATTTTTGCATAAAAATGCCATAAACCTTTTGCGAAAGCCACACGGACAAAGGCTGTAATATCTTCCCAAAAACAACGGCTACTAAAATATTCATCGGAATGGCAGTAAGGCTTGTGATAATGATAGCCATACCATAGCCCATGATTGCGTGTATTTGAATGAAAATCCATGAAGAAATGCTTAAAAGTACAAACATATGCGCTATGATATACTCAAAACAATAGCGCGAACAATGCATAAAAATTTTGTTCGTAAAGAAATTTTGTAATACTTTACTTTGACAAACAGCACACAAGATGGCGAAAATACCAAAGGAACGTAAGAAGTATTGTAAAAATACCTCATAAGCAAAACCCTGTCCCGTGGCCAATGTGGCCCAAGGGGCTTCACCCACAAAAGCGCATAATACCCCAAGCCCTAAAAGAAGCGTACTTCTTCGCGTTGACAAGGTCATACCATGAGCATGACACAGGTCAGCCACAACTATTCCCACTAAAAAGAACACATAGAGAGGAGCATTATAAAGTAACAACCATAGAAAAAAATATAAGACATATCGGTGCTGCAATCTTCCAAAGAAAAGCAATATGGCATAGGAAAGATATGAGCCCAGAAAAATAATATGCATGCACCACAAGGAAGATACATAATCACTGGCTCCCACCACCATGGCTCCAAAGAGTCCTGCCCAAAGAGTTTGTTCCAATAATAACCCCTTGGGTTCCACAGCTATATTCCATGGTTCTTGTAAAACGTGTCCCAGCTCTTGCTGAAAATACCATCCTTGCGTGAAAAAAATATAGGAAGTGAGTATGGCAATAAAGGTATAAGGCACAAAGCGAAAATAACGAATGAAGGCTTGTCTCTGTATCCATTGTGTATCTTGCTTTTGAAAAAATATGTGCGCAGGTATGAAAGCTATTATGGCAAAAAACATAAACAAAACATAACTGGCATTGGAAAAAAAGGAGAGCGGAAAATATGACCAGAAATGCTCCCACTGATTAAGGGATGGTATACCGCTATGCCACCCCACATAACCCTTTGCATCAAAAGCTAATAAATAATGAAACACCACCACACAAAGCGCACAAAACCCTTTTAGACCATCAATATGGGGGATATGCCTAGACATGATTCCTCCTTTGTAAAGAAAAAAGCCTTTCCAAGTCATACTCAGAAAGGCTTTTTATTTTTATGCTACGGGGTCACCGCAATATGGGCAGAACGTAATGCCATCCATGGGTATGGGGTGGCCGCACGCTTCGTTGTGGCACATCTTAGGCACAGGCCCAAGCTCCACAATAAGCTCTCCCTCCACCACAGAAATCATCTGCTTGCTTTCTTTATAGTCAGCAGTCTTAAGCACACGTGTAACCACACCATCCATGGGGGCCAGCACGGCTTTTTCTTGTTTCATGATGGACACGTTGAAGAGCTCTTCGCCCTTTTTCACCACGTCACCGGGATGCACATACATAACCCAAAGGTCACCATTGCTGGGGGCCGCCACATGTTGTGGGTTATTGGGATCTGCTTTAGGTACGCCCTTGCTGGCACCAGTGTTAGGTTCTTTTACCTGCACATCTGTCACCATGATTTCTGAGTCTAATACGTAACGGCACACAGAAATACCGGCAGCATTGGGCTCGGTGAACGACAAGAACACGAGATGGTGAGGCTTACCTTGGCTATCTTCAAAGTATAAATCTTGGCCTAAGCTTAAACCTTCAAACCAAACATGCAAAGGTAAATTGTTGGCATCGCCGTATTCTATCTTAAATTGCACTGTCTTAATGGCATCACCAGGATGGTTAAGATACAAAGCAAATTCTTCATCGGTGGGCTTGCGACGCATGATATCAATGAAAGCTTGCTCTTCTTTGGCAAGATCAATGTCTTGCAAAGTTTCCAGAGGTGATACTTCTACTCTATCAGCGATGGCTGTTTTCCATGTATTACCAAAAGCACTTTCATACACCCAATCTGGAGGGAAGCCCAAAGGCAATTTACCAAATTTACCAAGAAGCAAATTACGGAAAGCATCGTTACAATCTTTATAAATATTTAAACGAGCCGCATGCATTTCTGGGCTAAGCTCAGCATCTTCATGTGTGGTTATTTCTTCAATAACTTGCAAAAGATAACGAACTTCTTCTTCACCGCCACGCTTCCAAGCATTGGTCACAGCAAGGAAGGCTGTGTTCCAAGTAATTTGAGAACCCGGTGTCACATCGTGGTAGCGCACAATTTTGCGTGTACCGGCAAGGAACTTCAACATGTAAGGCAAAAGGTGAATGTACCCTTGCTTCACAGCGCCTTCTTGTGAAGAAGAGGTGGCACCACCGGGCATGGCATGCTCTACCACATCATAATCAATACCTTGGAAGTAAGGAGCGCAGTAGCGATCATAGTAAGGCATGATTTGCTTACATACAAAGTTGGCATCGCGGATGGCAGCTTTGTTTAAGTGGGTTTTAAGGCCGAGCTCATCTTCCAAATAAGCAGCCATGGACAAGACATCGCCTTGACCATAAGAACGCACAGCAGAACCTAAACCTACGTCGAGGATATGCGCACCGGCTTTGGCGGCGGCACCGCAAGCAGGTACAAAGAGCCCATCGGTGTAGTGTCTATGGTAATGAAGAACAAGGTCAGGCCAACGCTTGCGAAGTGTGGTCACAAGCTCTGTCATGAAGCGTGGTGGGCACACTCCAGCCATGTCCTTAAGGCCTAGAATAATATTACGTGAAGCTTCTTCCAAAGAGCCGCCCATGACGCTGGCCACCATGCGTAAAATGGACTCTGTTACGCCCATATAGTGGTTTACATCAAAGCCTTTGGCATAGGAAAGCGATAAAGCCGGTTGGAACACCGCATCCTTACGGGACATGACAACTTCTGCCAAAGGAAGCATATTTTCCACATGGTTTAAGAAGTCAAAGCAACGAATCACTTGATAGTGATCGCAAATCATTTCACCGGTTAAGCGCATTAAATTACGCGGCTGTGGTGAATAACCAAGCACGTTGGTGGAGCGCACAAGGATTTGTTTATTGGTCTTGGGCGCAAAGGAGTTCCACTCTTTGGCTTCCGTAAATGGATAGGTCATATTGGCAAGCATGGCCACGTGGAAGTGGGCACCGCCGCCGTTTTCAATGGAAAAATATCCAGCATTGTCAAGATACGGCCCTATGAGCTTATCTTCAGCCAGGCGGAATCTATTGCCGCTGTTGGACTGAGTAAAGTCACGAGGGGTGGTATCTGTAAAGTGCACATGGTCGGTATCGCGCACATAGTCAAGCAAAGCTTGTCTATCGCCCTTGGGGTAAGGAGAAGGGTTACGGCGATCTGCGCTGAGAATGGGAGGCAGTACTGGCTCAAATTCAGGCATGCGCGGCGTATCAACACTACGATATTGTCCAAGTTTAACGTGCGGATTGTAACCTTTGGCAGAAATTTCTGCCACAAGGTTGGCCAAACGCTCCCCTT
Organism: uncultured Desulfovibrionaceae bacterium; assembly: GCA_964370835.1. Classification (GTDB taxonomy): domain Bacteria; phylum Desulfobacterota; class Desulfovibrionia; order Desulfovibrionales; family Desulfovibrionaceae; genus CAYJAD01. Next base: position 83,946 of record CAYJLO010000002.1, on the reverse strand, counting down.
CTGGTGCCATATCTGTATAGCACATGAGCTCTGGCGTATGCGCAATATAGTTGGTATCAAAATTGGCTTCACGGAAACGTGGATGCTTTAAAATTTGCTTATAGAAAGGAATGGTGGTTTTAATGCCGCCAATGATATACTCGCCAAGGGCCCTTTCCATGATGCTTAGGGTCTTATCCCAGTCGCGGGCATAAGTTATGAGCAAAGCACCTGCAGAGTCATAGTTGGGCGGAAATTCATAGCCGGCAGTCATGTTGGTATCAAGACGAACACCAGGGCCGCCAGGAGATACATAACGGGTCACCAAGCCGGAGTTGGGCGCAAATTGGTTTTGTGGATCTTCGCAGTTGATACGTACTTGCATGGCAAAGTGCATGGGATGCGTTTCTTCTTCGCTCAAACGTAATTTTGCACCAAAGGCAATGGCAATTTGCTCTTCCACAAGGTCAATGCCGTAGCGGGATTCTGTGATGCCGTGCTCCACCTGCAAACGAGTGTTTACTTCAATGAGATAGGCTGTGCCATCGGCTTCCACCAAAAATTCCACTGTGGCCAAGGAATGGAAACCAGCTTCTTTAATAAGGTGGCAAGCATACCCTTTAAGCTCTTTACGAAGTTCTGGAGTAAGCCCAGACCATGGGGATGGAGTGATTTCAATGAGCTTTTGGTGGTTACGCTGTACAGTACAATCACGTTCGTCAAAGGCAAACACATTACCGTGCTTGTCTGCAATAACTTGGATTTCAATGTGACGAACTTTGCTTAAGTACTTTTCCACAAAAAGACGTGGATTGCCAAAAGAAGCTTGCGCCATGGCAGAAGCTTTGAAGAAAGCATCTTCCAGTTCTGCTTCATTGAAAATGGCAAAAATACCACGGCCGCCGCCGCCGCCTTCAGCTTTGAGCATGATGGGCAGGCCCATTTCTTTGATAAGCTCACGGGCAGTGGGGATATCCACAGCACCTTCAGAACCAGGAACCACAGGAATGCCCAATTTTTTAGCCATTTCACGTGCTTGCACTTTATTGCCAAGGCTATTCATGGCTTCAGCTGTGGCACCGATGAAAACAAGGCCAGCTTCAGCACATTTTTTGGGGAATTGAGAATCCTCAGAGGCAAAGCCCCAACCGGGGTGAATACCAATGACACCACGTTGTTTGGCAAGGGTAATAATACGGTCGATGTCTAAATAGGCACGGGGGTCTTTACCAAGCAATAAAAGTTCTTGTGCGGAAGAAGCCGCAGGTGCCGTTTTATCCACGTCCGTTGCCGTCATGGTGGCAATGGCGTCAAAACGTTCACAAATGGAGCGGCATATACGGCGTCCGGGAATGCCGCGGTTGGCAACTAAGATAGCCTTGCCTCGTAAAAGCTCTTGAACTTCTTCAAAGCTTCTCATTTCCTGAGTGTTCATATGGTATAATCCTTCACTATTGCAGTTCGCCTTAGGTGTTTTTTAGACGAAGACTTCCACTGGTGTATTGCTGTAGTCGACCGTGAATATTCATTACTATTTCACCTAGATTTCCTAACCCGTGTAAAATGCCGTAAATTTTTTCTTGGCCATCATCAAGTTCCACATGTTGCCCGTGCCACAATAGAAAACTTTCTGCCAAGTCTTTCCATGTGCCATCGTCGAGCAATTTGCTCTTGTAGCAGAAATATATGTGGCTTACAAGATGTAACCACAAAGCTTGTGTCATGGCATTTTCAATATCAAAAACACTATCATTTAAGAGTGTTACACTATCGACAACACCCGAAATATGGGGCAAAATACCGGCAGATAAAGCATGATTTTTACGTAAAATGTTTTCTTGTGGAGCATGGCTTACGTTTATGCCAATGCCGGCAAGCAAAATTCCTTGTCTTTCTTCCAAAAGAATCCCCCCCACTTTATGGTTATTTATGGGGAGCACCAAGTCATTGGGCCATTTCAAACGTAAAGGACAAGCCATATTTTGCATGGCTAAAAGAAGTAAAGTAGAAAGGGCCGGCGCGGCGGCTGTGGTTGAAAAAATACCCTGCGCAGGCAAGCGCAACGCGGCATAAATATTGCCTTGAGGTGAGTGCCATTGCCTACGAGTTTGTCCCCTGCCTGCGTTTTGGCTTTCAGCCAGCACAGAGCCCCATAAGGGTAACGCATCTTGAGCCACCAATTGCCAAGCATCATCAAGCACAGATCCGGTAGCCCCCACAAGAGTCACAGGAGCAGGCAATTGCTGCCCATGCCATTGCTCCAATGGTTTTGACGTATCCGATTGGCTGGATAAGCCGCGGGATAAAGTCAGACTTTTTTTTTCCACAATAATATGCAATGCTCTCTCCATGAAATGCTATATGGTTGGCGGCGCAGTGCGCGATTTACTTATGGGGCACATACCCAAGGATGCAGACATGGCTTTTGGCGGCTCTGCACAAGATTTTATGTGCGCTTTTCCTCAAGCGCAACAAGTGGGAAAATCAGTTCATGTATGGCTGTTAAATGGTCGCGAATATGTGCCTTTACACAACAATTGCCTTGAGGACGATTTGCGGCATCGCGACCTTACCATCAATGCCATGGCTTTAGACCAAAATGGCATACTTTATACGCACCCCATGGCATTTTTTGATTTGAAAAATGGTATATTACGGCCGGCATCCGAGCAAGCCTTTCACCACGATCCCACTCGCATATACCGTTTGGCTCGTTTTGCCTCCACCTTTCAGGATTTTACCGTACATGCTTCAGCATTACAACAAGGTCTCGCAGTTATTCAAGAAGGAAAACATGTGCACATACCTGCTGAGCGCGTGGGCAGAGAAATGTTTAAAGCTTTACAGGCCCCCTGCCCTTCACGATTTATGTATACTTTGGAAAAAATGCAAGGCTTAAATCCTTGGTTTGCAGAGCTTGCTGATCTCAGTCGTGGGCAAAGGTACCTTTGGGGACAATGCATGGATAGTTATACCATGGGGGAAAATGCTGAGACGTACCGTTTGGGTGGTAATTATCATCTGGCCATGTTACGCTGGATGTTCTTAGGGGCTTTTTATGGAGAGGGAACCCAAGAGCAAAATATATCTTCTTTTCAAGACCATGCTTTGTATCATTTGGGGCAAAGATTGAGCCTCCCCCTTGCGTTTAGCAAAGCGGCCTTTTGCATGGCGGAAACTTTCGTAGCGGCATGTCAGTTACGACAACTTTCTTTGGAAGAACAAGTATGCCTTGTACATAAAGTACACAAACTGGGGCTTTCTGAGCTCTATTGGGCCGCTTTAGATCACCTTTGTGAACAATTACCTCACCATCAATCTTGTGCACATAGTACTTATGCTTTGGCCTTGCTTAGGGTTCTTCATACAGTTCACTTGCCAGAGGAATGGCACAATAAAGGAGCAAAATCCGGAAAAAAACTTCTGCAAATGCAGGTACAGGCGTGGGAGATTTTTTTACAAAATAATGCACTATGACGCATAAAAACACGAAAATCATTGAAGGGGGAAATCACCACCCCTGCGCACTTATGAACGCCAATCCATCATACTCCATTTCTTGGCACAAAGCGTACATTTCTTCACCATGATCATAGCCTAGCACATGCCCAAGACCGTGAGCCAAAAGCCGCACAGTATGCTCCAAAAAATCTTGCCCATAAAGGACACATTCCCTTTGCAATGTATCCACAGAAAGCACCAAAATATGCGGCGCAGTGGATAGTGCTTGAAGGGAATTTGCCGATCCCGCGTGCGTGCCGGGGAAGGAAAGAATATTGGTGGGGCCATGGGCGCGCATATGCTGTGTATTGAGTTTAGCCACGCGAGCATCGCGCACCACATGCAGAATTAATGGCACTTGTGAGTCTTGCTCACAGGGATACATGGCTAAAAGTAAGGCCGCCAGCACGCTCTTGGGAAAAGGGCAAAGCCAGCCGGCCTCATTTATTACGGTAATCTGCATGGACGAAACTATTGCCTTCCGGCTAAATCCATTTTTTCCAGATCATCTTTGGTATCAGTTGCGGAAGTTTTTGTCTCCTCTTCCTTAACTACCTTTGCTTCTTCCTTAGCACCATTAGGTGGCGTAGGAGCTCCCGAAGGATACGCTATGCGCTGATGGAATAGTCCCGTTAAGATGCGTAAAAACTGCTCACTAATTTTATGTAAATCTTTGAAAGTTAAGGAAGATTCATCCAATTGCCCTTCCGCAAAAATACCCTTAACTATGGTATCAATATGCGTTTTAAGCCGTGCAGAAGTGGGATCACTTAAAGTACGACTTGAAGCTTCCACCGAGTCTGCAAGCATTAAAATAGCCGCTTCCTTGGTTTGAGGGCGTGGCCCTGCGTATGAAAAATCAGATTCACGCACATTTTCTCCATTGCTTACGGCTTTATGGTAGAAAAAGCGAATGACTCTTGTGCCGTGATGCTGCATGATGATTTCGGTGATTTCATCCCCAAGTTTGTACTCTTGCGCAAGCTCCCCACCTTTTTTAACGTGCGCAGCCAAAATAAGCGCACTCATGGAAGGGGCCAGTTTATCGTGCTTATTGCGACCACCATATTGATTTTCAATGAAGTAATCAGGATGGCTTAACTTGCCTACGTCGTGATACAAGGCACTGACCTTACAAAGCAAACTATTGGCACCAATGGCTTTGGCACCTGCTTCCACCATATTGGCCACAATGAGCGAGTGATGGTACGTACCGGGCATGGTAACCATCATTTCTTGCATGAGCGGATGCTCAAGGCTCATGAATTCCATAAGCCTAAAACGTGTTGTATAGGAAAAAACCAATTCTAAAATGGGACTAAAGGCAAAAAGCATGAGCAATGAGAAAATGCTATTTACCACCACACCAACCATTTGCCATGGCCATTCGGTGAGAGGGGTTTCCACAAAAAGCGCCGCCGCAAGCCAAAAGAATATTTGGCCCGCCGTGAGGGGCAAAATACTCCACACCACATCTTGCCGATTTTGCGCTCGTGTCACAAGAAGTGTGGTAAACATGCCGCCAAGGAAATAATAAAAGAAGAGAGATATATCCCCTTTGAACATGACTGTGGCAAAGAGCGAAAGAAGAAGACTCATGGTGCAATAACGCCGTGCGGCAAAAACCAAGGCCACAAGCCCCACCACCCCGGCCACAGGGAAGGCATAAGCTAAAGCTTGCACTTGTACTGTATCCCCTGTTCGTACGCCAAAAACATAAAAAGCCTTGGCAGCCAATGAGCAAGAGACCAACAAAAAGGCCATGAATAGATAGTCTTTATAGCGTAAAGGGGTTCCAGGTTTGCCACTGGGAGCCATGAAAAGACCTGTGCAGATAAGTGCACTTAAAACAAAAAGCCCTAAAGAAAAGCGAATATGAATCCAAGTGCCCACAGAGTTATATATGGCTTGCAGTTTTGCTTGTTGCTCACGAGTAACAAGGTCGCCTTTACGCACCACCATTTCACCGCGCTGTAATATATAATAAATGGGGTCAATATGCGCGACCACCGCATCTGCTCTAGAATTACTCACTTCTTTATTAAGCGTGAGAGATGCAGGCATGTACGCAGAAAGTAAAATAACTAAGGCGCGTCTGGCTGGTTCATCCAAAGCTTCATCTTGTCGAATAACGGAAGTCAATTGTACTAAGGTTGATTGTACATCGGGCAAGCTGTGTATTTCAGGGCGTAGGGTCTCGTGTCCGCTTTCTATATTACGCAAGATGGCTCCACCCTCACCCACTCGTCCGGCGCGCATATCATTAACAAGACCTTTGTTTAATAAAGCTCGAACGTTGGGTAAAAGGTGCGTGGTCATGTAGTTTTGCACGTTGGATCTTGCCAGTTGCACAAGCACATCTTCTGCCATTTCAGGCGTTAAGGCTTTTTCAAGCTTGCGCATGGCGACAGCTTCCTCGCCGTAGTTTAAGCCATTAATTTCATGCAAAAGATTAATAAGTTCTGTATTGAAATCTTCAAAAGCAGCCGGATCTAAATCAAAAACCAATGGCTGAGCTTTACGCAATTGCTCGCGGCGTTGGCCTGTGGCAAAAATATCTTCCACCGCAAGGTTACGATTGGCCACCACATCTGCCTCAGCCACCGTACCTGCAATATACACTTGCGATTGATGCTCGTAGTTAATGCCAGCAAAAAGCGATAGTAAAAACAAGGCACAAATCATGGCCACAAGCCCATAACCGCAATGGTGACGGCCATAAAGCATTTTGCCAAGAGCTCTAAAAGAGTTTTCGCTAGATTTTTTCTTTATATGAATCATAAGCTGCCACTATGGCGCTAACAAGATTGTGTCGCACCACGTCTTTTGCTGAAAATGTATGAAATGCAATACCTTTAACATCACGTAAAATTTCTACAGCTTGCACAAGGCCAGAGCGCGACTGCGCTCCTGCATCGCCCCATTGCGGTGGAAGGTCTATTTGTGTGACGTCACCTGTAATAACAGCGCGCGAGCCAAAGCCAAGACGCGTTAAAAACATTTTCATTTGTTCAGGAGTTGTGTTTTGCGCTTCATCTAAAATAATAAAGGCGTCATTTAAAGTGCGACCGCGCATGAAAGCCAAAGGTGCCACTTCAATGATACCCGTTTCAAGCATGGAAAGCACCTTGGGTTGCGGCATCATATCGTAAAGTGCGTCGTATAAAGGGCGCAAGTAAGGGTTCACCTTTTCTGCCAAATCACCGGGCAAAAAACCCAATCTTTCTCCGGCCTCCACGGCAGGGCGCGTTAAGATAATCTTTTTCACCCTATGTTGCATAAGCATGGAAAGAGCCATGGCCACAGCCAAGTATGTTTTTCCTGTGCCTGCAGGCCCCAGAGAAAACACAAGCTCTTTCTTGATAAGCGCTTCATAATATTCTTTTTGAGCTAAATTTTTTGCAACGATGGTTTTGCGAGGCGCTGCCACAAAAACGGTGTCCTTGTAGACTCGGCTCAAACTGAGTTGGGGTTGTTTTTCTAACATGGCATAGGCAGAGCTCACATCAGAGCGTGTGAGATTTTTCCCTCCTTGTACATGCGCATAGAGCTGTACAAAAAGATTACAAAGCCTTTGTAAAATATGATTATTTGGCGTTTTTACTGTAACGCTGGCACCACGGGAATAAATGTGTGCCCCGCTTAGCTGCTCCAAAAGCTCCAGATGGGCATTGTGTGGCCCAAAAAGTGCGTTGGCAAGCACAGGATCATCAAAGGTTACAGTTTCGCTCAGTGCAGTAGTGTCTACCATGGCCTAGCTTTTACGCCTTTTTTACCTCTCTGTCCATTTTTTTTAGTGTTTTTCCGCACTTTATAAATTTGGCACACCTTATGCATAAATGTCTTGTAGTTCGGTATTACTGGGAAAAATTTTTCCATGAAAGCCATTTTTTACTAAGGTGGGAACTATGTCAGTAGCAAGTATTTCTAGCTCTAATGCTTCTTTATATGCGTACCAGTGGAATAATCAGCAACTACAAGGTGCTGTGTCTTCTTCTACAAGCTCTAGTTCTACTACAAATCCTTATACATACCAAGGTGCTAGCACCGTTTCTTCCATGGTGGAGCTTGCAAGGTATGCCATGGAGTCCATGGGGGTTTCTAGCAATGAACGAGTTACATTTTCGCAAATTGAGAATTATAAGAGTGAGTTAGAAGAATCATTTAGCCAAGAGCTGAATGACGCCATTGCTAAGACCATAGTCTCCCCATCGGCATACTTTTCCATTACCGTTGGCGAAACAGGTGCCATCACCGTGGACACGGCCCATGAAGATGAAGACTTAGCTCAGGCTTTCTTTGATACCAATCCCTCCTATAGAGAACAATTGCGTGAAACTCTTGATGAGGCAGGATTTACCGGTGCTGTTGAGTTCTCCGTAAGCTCCACGGGTGAAATTCTCTCTGTGACGCCAACCATGACCACTGAAGAAGTAACCTTAGAAGATGCCACCTTTGGAACTTCCATTATAGAAGGCTTACAAAGCCAAGGTGTTACCGTATCACAAAGCTTTTCTGTTCGCTTTGATGGAACCGCCGTGGTTATGGAAGGTGATAGTAGTCAAAGCGCAGCCATATCTCAATATTTACAAGATAATCCCACCATTGCCAGCGATATTAAAGCAACACTTGAAAGTCAAGGTTTATCTGTAAATTCCGTTGTTATTATAAACTCTTCCGGTGTTGTTACTAGCAAGACCACTTTTGCCACCGATGATAGTACACAAGAAGCTGAAGACTTAGAAAAGTTTTTACAGGAAAACAATGTGGGCAATGATATGAAGAACCGCATGGAAAACATGGGAATTGATCCTAACATTGATTTTCGTCTCACAGTGGTGGATGGTAAAGTGGTGGTAAATAGTTCCCATTCTGATGCAGATAAAGTTCAAGCACTTCTTGATAATAATGAAGAACTGACCAAGACTTATTTGCAAGTTGATGCCTTAGCCGGCCTTGAAGGGGCACGCAAATCCATGCAGATTGACCCCACAGCCATGCGTAAGCGCATAGAAATGGAAAGTCTTGCCTCGTGGTGGGATCAAATGGGCGCATCCAGTATTGGTTCTTTTTCCTCTGGCAGTTTGGATAGCTTTACCGGCGTTAATAGCGTTATTTAGTAGACACTGAAAAAGCATTTAAACGTTAATAAAAATAGAATTTATAGCGCAAAAAGCTTAATAAATTTTGCCAGAAATAAACGTATGGAGTACGTTTTCTGGAAAAATTTAGACATATAAAATGCTTTTTTCAGCTGTCGGCTACACAAGACGTGCCTCTGGCATGGCTTGCCGCCACGTAAAATAAGCCGTCACTTGCTTACGGCGTCCCCGAAAGGGGTATTTGGAGTGAGCGTGCCTTTCTTAAAAACGAGTGGAAACACGTTTTTAAGCATCGACTATTTAAGAATAATTCTTTAATATATCATCAGATATATAAAAGCCCTCTGCACATATGGTACGGAGGGCTTTTATAGTGCTCTACGTAAAAGCTATTATAGTTTTTTGGCTAAAATCTCATTAACCAAGGCCGGATTGGCTTTTCCCTTGGTGGCGCGCATAATTTGTCCCACAAAGAAGGAAATCAACTTGGTTTTGCCCCCCCTATAGGCCTCCACTTCAGCCGGATTATCAACAAGAACTTGATCAATGGCTGCTTCCAACTCCGAAGAATCGGATATCTGCACTAACCCTTTTTCTTTTACATAGGCTTCGGGCATGGCACCGGTACTATACAAATCAGCAAAAATATCATTGGCGATTTTGGCAGAAATTAAACCTTCGTCGATGATACGCGCTAACTCGCCAAGGGCTTGTGGCGTCATAACCATTTGCTGCACTTGTTGCTCTTGGGAATGCAATTCACGCAAAAGAGCACCTAACACAAGATTAGCTATGCGGCTCACCTTGGTTTTAGGAGAAGCAGCTAAAGCGGCTTCAAAAAAGTCAGCCAAAGCTTTATCAGCGCACAAGGTTTCCGCTTCGGCTTGTCCAATATGTAATTCATTCACAAAACGTGCAATGCGAGCTTTAGGCAATTCAGGTAAAGAAGCTTCCCAAGCGGCAAGATTTTCCGCATCAATGACAATGGGTAAAAGGTCAGGATCGGGGAAGTAACGATAATCGTGAGCTTCTTCCTTACTACGCATGGATTTCGTGATATTTTTTACGCTATCATAGAGTCGTGTTTCTTGAACAACTTCTTCGCCATCCTCCAACAAGTCGTGCTGTCGAGAAATTTCATATTCAATGGCTTTTTGCACATGACGGAAGGAGTTCAAGTTTTTAAGCTCTGCGCGTGTACCAAAGGGAGTACCGGGTTTATGAATGGATACGTTGGCATCACATCTAAAAGAACCTTCTTCCATATTACCGTCGCTAATGCCGAGGGTCGTCACAATGGCGCGCAAGGCTTTCAAATAAGCTACGGCTTCTTCTGCGCTACGCATATCTGGTTCAGAAACAATTTCCACCAGCGGTGTACCGGCACGATTTAAATCCACATAGCTGGCATTTTCATGAGCATCGTGAATGTTTTTACCGGCATCATTTTCCATATGGATACGAGTAATACCTATGGTTTTCTTACTATCCCCCACGGTGATTTCTAATTTTCCGTGTTCGCAAATGGGTTTATCAAATTGAGAAATTTGATACCCCATGGGAAGATCGGGGTAAAAATAATTTTTACGGGCAAATATGGAAGATAAATTCACCGTACAATCGGTGGCAAGTCCGGCTTTGGCCGCATATTCCACTGCACGGGCATTGAGCACTGGCAAAGAGCCTGGCATGCCAGAACAGACTTCACACACGTTTGCATTGGGGCTTTTCCCAAAAGTGGTAGAACAAGAACAAAAAAGTTTTGATTGTGTCGCCAATTGAACGTGAACTTCTAGCCCAATGACGGCTTCATATGTAGCCATGAAAAACTCCCTTTAAATACGCGCATCAAAATATTTACCAACACCATAACTATCACGGCGAAAAAATTTTCCCTTATCCGGCCCAATGATTTGCATTTCTGTATTGCGTTTTTGTACATCAATGGCAATACGCATTTCCTTGGTACAACCGGTGGAAAAAGTAGCGTCCTTTCCTGCCCACGCAGGGAGGACCTTTCTTCCCAAGAGGGCGAAGCTGTCTTCTATATCTTGAACTGTCTGAAAACGCCAGACATGAATATAGCCACTTCTTTGCACTCTTTCCCACATATACATAAGATCATCTCCGTCCATACCGTCGGGAGATTGTTCGGCAGGGTTTACGATGAAAATATCATCCAACTTTTGCCGTAAATTTTCCACAAAGGCACGCACCAAAGCCACTGCAGTCCCCTCTTGGCCGGGAATACTCCCTATAATACACGAGTAGAACATGACAGTTTTACCAGCCTTATGGGCTTGGCGCATCTGAGAAATAATACCTTCGGCTCTTTCACGGATATCAGCCTCACTCAACTTGCGGATATGTCTTGCACGAGCCTTTTCTTGTAAGGTATAGCCTTTTTCACTGTCAATCCAATAGCACACAATATCACGAGTAAATTTTTGTGAACTTTGAACAAGAATTTCCGCATTGCGTCGGCCTTTAGCTAAAATAACATCGGCTTCTTTCCACGCCCTGGCAAAAACCACATTGGTGCGATATAAATTAAGACGCTCTCGTGTGCCGTCATGGATAACCACAAGCGACGATTCCCGCAAGAGATTTAGCAATCTATTTTTACTGATATTTGCTTCTCGCACCAAGGTAGCTTCTTCTAAAAGCTCCCCTAATATGGGATCGCTTTCCACATCTTGCATGGTGGGGCTATAAAAATAAAATCCTTTTTTAAAGGCCACCATAATTTTATGCCCCATGCGCTGTAAACGATGCAACAATGCCATATCAAAAACAAAGCCGCCGCTAGTATCGGGTAGAAATAAAATGGTTTTAGGCTCGTCTTTTTCTGTGCCCAATAAGGTCATTAAAGGTTCATGTAACACTTGAAGATTTTCAAAAATATGCTGCCATTCAAGAGGAGAAGGGGTTTCAGTCATTAAGTTACGTGAATTGGCAGATAAATACATAAGACGTGAAATTTCAAGGCTATTTATTTCTTCCCGCAAGAGAGATAAGTTTTGCTTGCATATCAACTGTGCAGGTGCTTTATACAAAGCGGCTTGTAAAGCAGATGAAGTAAAAATTTCATGCGCATGCGCATTGGCCTTTTGGCGTAAATCTCTCCAAGGGTCATCCACACTTGTTTGCGCAGACATAAGACTGGTCATGCGCTTCATGGCTCTGGTGGGTAGAACCGTATGATTTTTTATGAGCTGACGAAAACGATATCGACAAAAGGCCAACACGCGGCGACGCACTGCACGTTGCGGCTCATAGCCTCGTAATACCTTAACAATGGTGCGCCAGACTCTGGCATAATGTTGACGTAATTCGCGTGATAAATGAGGCTGCGTTAGAAGTTGAAAGTGTTTATCAGAGCAAGGAATGTATACTTCATCTTCCTCCAAAGCCACCATGAAGGCCATTTGTTCCGGAGAGGCCACAATTTCTTTGTTCATGTGGTAGGCAAAGTTATTTTCAATCATGAAGTTATACAGCCAAGCATCAAAATACATATCTTTGCCAAGGTGTACTTCATTGGTATGCAAAACTTTAGAGCTTTCTTTCATAAGCCACCTACCAGATAAAAAATTTATTGTAATCCGTGAATGAATCCGCGTTCGCGCAAGGGAGTAAAGTAGCTCTCATCGCCAATGCTTGCAAAAAGAACAGCCTGAGGGACACAAAAAACTTCCACTCGATCGTGGGTTTGTAGGGCGTAGCTTTCTTGCCCATCCACAGTTGCAAAGGTTTCAATGGAGCAATGGTGCAAAGTGACATACACAGGCATAGTGTGAGGTAACACCATGGCTGGAAAATTGCACAAATATGGACAAATAGCTGTTATAACAATAACATTATTGGCAGGATGTACCAAGGGCCCGCCAGCAGATACGGCATACCCTGTGGAACCTACAGGTGACGAAAAAATAATACCGTCTGCACGAATATTTCCAATGGGTTCTGCATCCACATGTACATCTAAGGTTATGACACGAGATAAGGCACCGCGATTGATTACCACGTCATTGACAGCGTAACCACTATGCACCACTTCATTATCCCGATACACTCTCCAGCCAAGGGCCATCCGTTGTAACAGGTTGTGTTTATTTTGCAAAATGGCACTTAAGCCCAATTCCCAATTCTGCGTTGTCAATTCCGTTAAAAAGCCCACTCGACCAAAGTTTATCCCCACCAAGGGAGTGGGATTTTCAACAAAAGCACGAGCCACTCCCAGCATGGTGCCGTCACCACCAAGCACTATGGCAAAATCAAATTTTTGTTTATTATAACTATGAATATTTTTTACATTTTCCACAATGGTGGCTTCATGATTTTTAGCCTTAATCCAAAGCGCTATCTCTTGCGCAAGGGTGGATGCTTTATCATTGCTGGTTTTTACAATAATAAGAACATGAAGTGATTTTGTTATGGTATTCATGTTTTTATAGTACGAAAAAAGCCCACACAGTTCAAGGATTTTCAGTATATACTACCATGTTACGCATTTCTTTTGACATAGCATTTTTTTTGACAAACAAAATCGTGCCTTTACTTTTATGCATCTTGTCAGTTGATGCATTTTGACTTATATATTTTTCTTGCCACAAAAAACGTCACTGTTATCCTCTTTAATGTAAAGGAAGAAGGGATAGAATGAAAAAGACACTTGCTTGGTCATTACAAGGGGAAGAGATGGGCAAAACTTTGCCTTCTGCGCAGGATATTTTGCATGCATACGCCGAAGAAGGACAACTTACACGCGCAACCTATTTTAAAGACTATGGCAAAGCCATGGAACGTGCGGCGCGTTTACTTGCCACTGCCCTAGCCCGTGGGGGAAAAATTTTACTTTGTGGCAACGGCGGCAGTGCAGCTGATGCACAACACATTGCTGCAGAATTGGTAAATCGCTTTTTGTTAGATAGACCTCCCCTACCTGCCATTGCTCTAACCACTGACAGCTCTATCCTTACCTCCATTGGTAATGATTTTGGCTTTGAGCAAATTTTTTCTAAACAAGTTCAGGCATTGGGTCAAGCTGGAGACGTACTTATAGCCATTTCCACATCTGGTACAAGCCCCAATGTGTTAGCAGCACTGCAAGTGGCTAAACAAAACCAATTGCACACCATAGGCCTCACAGGTGCAATACACGAACATGATCAAGAAAATTTCGCCGCAAATGCCCATACTAAGGCTGGACAAATGGCACCTTTATGTGACATTTTGCTGCCCGTGCCCCATTCATCCACCCCCTTGGTGCAAGAATTACACATAGCCACGGGGCATATGCTGTGCCATTTGGTGGATTATTTTCTCTTTAAAAACATTAAAGAGCTTGATTTAAACGAAAAATAGTTTCTTTATATATTGGAGTATATATGCCTATTTTTGAATATTTTTGTTCTAAATGTCATCGTGAATTTGAAGAAATTGTTTTTGGTGACGCATTACCAAGTTGTGTACATTGCGGCGCATCACAGTGCGAAAAGCTTATGTCACGCCCTTGTTTACAATTACATGGCGCTTCTGGCGGCGGCGAAGGCATGCCAGCCCCTAGCTCAGGCTCAAGCAAATGCGGCGGCTGTAGCGGCGGCAATTGCGCCACATGTCACTAAGTTATATGTATAAGGATTTATCATAATGAAAAAATGCACCATTGCCACCCGCGGAAGTCGTTTAGCTCTTTGGCAAGCTTATCATGTAAAAGCCTGCCTTGAAAAACAATATCCCGGCATAGAAGTTGATTTAAAGCAAATAAAAACCAAGGGCGATATTATATTAGATGTTCCTTTGGCAAAAGTAGGCGGTAAAGGTCTTTTCGTTAAAGAAATCGAAGAAGCTCTTTTTGATGGTTCAGCCGATATTGCTGTACACAGTATGAAGGATGTCCCCATGCAATTGCCTGAGGGGCTTGTGCTTGCTTGCATTCCTGAACGTGAAATCCCTCATGATACACTTCTTTCTGTGCACTATGCCAGTTTAGATGAGTTACCACAAAATGCTCACGTGGGCACCTCTTCCCTACGTCGTCAGGCACAGCTTTTAGCTTTACGCCCTGATTTGCGCATTTCATCTTTACGCGGCAATGTGGATACACGCTTACGCAAACTTACTGAAGGACAGTATGACGCCATTGTTTTAGCTGGTGCTGGCTTAAAACGCCTTGAACTAACTGTACCCCATATGATTGCTCTGGAGAAAAACACCTTTGTTCCCGCTGTGGGTCAAGGAGCATTGGGCATTGAATGCCGTGCTGACAGAGAAGACCTTTTGGAAGCCTTACGTTTCTTAGAAGATGCAAATACTCGCGTATGTGTGACGGCAGAGCGTGCCTTCTTGGCTGGTCTGGAAGGCGGTTGTCAAGTACCCATCGCCGGACATGCCGTTTTAAATGGCGATAGTACCTTCACTTTAGAAGGTCTTGTGGGTCAAGTGGATGGTAGTACCATTTTACGTCAAACCATCACAGCCTCTGCGGAAGAAGCAGCTCAAGCAGGTGCCGCATTGGCACGACAGCTTCTTGATGCCGGCGCCGATGAAATTTTGCGCGCTTTATATACTAACTCTGAAAATAATTAATGCAGTAACGAGAATATATGGCCACCGTCACCGTACTTCCTGCACATAAGCTTCGTATATCCACGGATATGAAACACATTCCGTGGGAAAGTAGCGACCATATCCCTACGCCCAGAAATGGCGCAAAATATATGCTACAGCCCAGGGCCTTAAAAGCCATGGAGCTGGCACTTTATATGCAACATGAGGGATATAATGTATATTTGTGCGGTGGCGCCCATGTGGGGCGTTCTTACATAGTACGCGAAATTCTCACCCCACATGCGCGTAAAGCCCAAACACCAAAAGATATTATCTATTTATACAACTTTTCCGATGCAGATAAACCAATTTTATTGCGTTTGCCTGCCGGGCAAGGTCGTATTTTCAAAAAAATGCTCCAAGATGTGGTGAGCAAAATTCGTAAAGAGTTGCCGCGCCACTTTGAAACGGAACTATATATTACCAGCCGTTCCAAGATCCTAGATGCTTTTCAAGAAACAAAATCCGGCATTTTAAAACGCATGAACGAATTAGCTAAAGCTAAAGGTTTTAGCCTTGATGTTGATGATAATAGTGGCGTGACACTGTATCCCTTGGTGGATGGTAAGCGTTTAAGCGAAGATGAGTTTGAGCATCTTGAAACAGAAACTCGCCAAGTTTTTAAGCGCAAAGCCGATGCTCTTATGAATAGTTTAAGCGGGCATATGCGTCATTTATCACGTGTTGAGCAAGAATTACGTGAAAACGAGAAAGAATTAGAACGCACTGTGGCCGTGCGCATGTTGGAAAAAATTCTTAAACCTGTGCAAGAGAGTTTTTTGCGCAAACATCCCGATGAAACATTAAAAAAATATTTAGATGATTTTTATAAAGACATCTTAAATAATTTAGACTCGTTCACCTCGCGCGATGGATTATCCTCATCTGGCGCAAGCCACATGGGTTTGGATTTATCCCATGCCATGCAAGGTGAGCCAGATTTAAGCCGCTATGATATTAATGTTTTTGTGGATAACACCGAAACCAAGGGTGCGCCACTTATTTTTGAACAGCACCCCACCGTTAGCAATTTACTGGGGTGCATCGAACGCGAATCAGAAATGGGTGCACTTATTACAGATTTTTCACTCATCAAAGCTGGTTCTTTACACAAAGCCAACGGCGGCTATTTAGTTATTCGCATTGACGATATTATACAGCACTATCAAGCTTGGGAAGGACTTTTACGCTCTTTGCGCTCGGGTTTTGCTCGCATCGAAGACGCCAACGAAGGACAAGATAGTGCTGCCAGAACCAAGAGTATTGAACCTCAGCCTGTGGATCTTCAGGTGAAGGTTATCCTCATTGGCAGTGAAGATATTTACGAAACATTACTTGAAGGCGATGAACGTTTTTCTAAGCTCTTTCGTATAAAAGCGCATCTATCGGAGCATAGTGAACGCAGTGCCACCACAATTCGCTATTACTTACAAAGAATTAAACAAATCATTAACAATACACAACTTCCCACCTTTGACAAAAGCGCTTTGGCGTGGTTAGTGGACTATGGCTCACGTTTGGTGGAAGATCAACGTCGCTTAAGTTTGAAATTTCCTCGTTTACGAGAAATTATGATGGAAGCCTCAGCCCTAGCAGCACAGCAAGGTCAATCTGTAGTGACAGCGGCTTTTTTACAGTTGGCCGCCGAAGATAAACACTATAGAGCCAATTTGGTACAAGATGTTTTTCTGGAAGAGTACGATCGCAACATCATAAAGGTACGTACATGGGGGCAAGCCGTGGGCCTAGTTAACGGCCTTTCGGTGACGGGACATGGCGATTTTGAATTTGGCTTACCACATCAAATTTCTTGCACAGTGGGTGTAGGACATGGGGGCATCATTGATCTTGAGCGCGAAGCAGAGCTAGGTGGCCCCATTCATACCAAGGCCATTATGATTCTAAAAAGCTATCTCACAGCTCTTTTTGCTCGACGCCATCCCATTGTACTTACAGGTAGCATTTGTATTGAACAATGTTATGCCGGCATTGAAGGAGATTCTGCTTCCGGTGCTGAGCTGGTTTCTCTCCTCTCTGCCATTGCAGAAGTTCCAGTACGCTTAGACTTGGCCTTTACCGGTGCGCTCAATCAATCTGGACAAATCATGGCTGTGGGTGGCGTAAGTCATAAAATTGAAGGTTTTTTCAATGTGTGTGCACGCCACGGACTCACAGGAACTCAAGGTGTACTCATTCCCCACGATAATGTGGAAAACCTTATGTTGTCTCCTTCCGTTGTGGAGGCTGTACAACAAGGAAAATTCTCCATCTATGCCATCAAGCACATTGATGAAGCTTTAGAGCTACTCACTGGCCTATCTGCTGGAAAAAGACGTAAAGATGATAGCTTCACCAAGGGATCTTTATACGCTCTAGTGGCAACGCGTTTGCAAAGTTTGTGTGCCTTTGCCGCAAAAGATGTACGCATTCCTAAGAAACCTACACAAAAAAAAGCAGCAAAAGCTCCTGCAAAGAGCACTTCTGATCCACAAAATTCCACAAAGAATATGTTTTCTGAAGCGCACATTCTCCGTAAAGTGGAACAAGCCTCCAAGGTATTGCGTCATAAATCATGATGGCGATGACACAAGGGGAATGGGCACGGCGAGCACTTATTTTTGGTACAGCTCTCATGAGCGTTATGGGTATTGCCATCACATTGCCCGTATTGCCAGCCATGGCTAGAGCCATGAATCTTGATGCCGCGACACTTGGCGTACTCATTTACTCCTTCACATTGCCAGGCATTATATTTGCCCCCATTTGCGGCATTTTAGCTGACAGATGGGGACGCAAACAAGTTTTAATCCCCTGTCTTGTACTTTTTGCTGTGGGAGGCTTTGCTGCTTCTTTTGCGCAATCACTTTCTGTCTTACTGTTTTGGCGTATTTTACAAGGCATTGGTGCCAGTAGTCTTGGTGTGCTCTACTCTACCATTGTGGGCGACTGCTATGATGATACCCAACGACTTAAACTTATGGGCTATGCAGCCACAACTTTAAGCCTTGGAGCGGCTATTTTCCCGGCTTTAGGCGGCCTTTTGGGTGAAGTGAGCTGGCAATGGTCCCTACGTTTATCCTTGATAGCTTTGCCTTTGGCTGTATTAGCTTTTTTTACCCCCATTACACCTCATATAAAAAAAGGTGACATGAAAAAGTATGCGCGTGAAGTACGCAAATATCTTTTGCATTATAAAACTTTTTTTCACTTTGGTATTACTTTTTGTGCTTTTTGTGTTCTGTATGGCCCTCTTATTAGTTATTTTCCTTTGCTTGCCACAACTCATTATAACGCTTCTCCCATGCAAATTGGCTTTCTTTTTGCCCTTTCTTCCATGGGAACAGTGATATCTACGTTGTTTTTAAGCTTTATTACAAAACGATTTTCCATGCGTTTAGTGGCTTCTGTGGGAGCTTTATTCTTTGCGCTTTCCATGCTTTTACTCCTTTATTGGCCCGTTGAAATATGTTATTGGTTTTTAACGCTTCCGGTGTTGTGCTACGGCATTGGGCAAGGCTTACTTTACCCCATTACCATGACATCTTTAAGCGCTGTGGCTCCTTTTTCTGCTCGCGGAGCACTCATGGCTATTAACGGTACCATATTACGTCTTTCGCAAAGTGTTGCTCCTTTACTCTGCGGTTTCCTTTTTGGGCATGGAACATTTTCTTGGGTATTTCTTTTTGGCATGTGCATTAGTCTTTGTATGCTTGCTTTAAGTTTTTGTACTTTTCCCCACGGAAAGCAAGGGGAAGAATGTTGACATTTTAGGATAAAAAAATTATTTTTCCTGTTTAATGCATTATTGTATAATCACAATATGCTCAGCCCTTCGTATATTCAGAAAACTGTGAGAATAACATGCAAAAATCTAAAAAAGATGCCTTACTTACTGCTGCCAAAGAGCTCTTTGGTGAATATGGTTATGTGGAAACAACCTTTAAAAAGATTTCTGAAAAGGCCGGAGTGGCCTTGGGGCTTTTAACACACCACTATGGCAATAAGGAAAAATTATTTCTTGCCGCAGGTTTAGATGTTTTAGAAAACTTTCTTCAAGTTCTACGTGAAGCCACAGCCAAAGGCGAAACGGGCTATGACTGTGTGCTTAATTTTTGTGAAGCGTATTTAGACTTCTCCATTGATAAAAATTCTAATTGGTTAGTACTAGTACGATGTTCTCCCTATAGTGACATGAAAACAACTACAGATAGGGAAATCATGAACAGTAGCTTCCAGCAAGTTTCTCAAGAGCTTGAGTTTTGCTTAAGTAAGGGTGTGGAAGATGGCACCATCCGCAAAGACATAGCCATTGCGGATACTGCACAAGTGATTATATCTCTTATGGTTGGTGTAAACAGAACTCGTGTACTTACACCTTATGCTGGGGACTCTTTATACAGTGAAGCTTTGAGTTTTGTTTCCCGAGCTCTAAAACCTTGCGCTTAATGTTGCAGCTACTATGTTTATATTTTTTAAGGCCCGAGGACGAATCGTTTATTTTTGATTAAAAAGCAGAGGATAGTATGATCTCTTGGAAAAAGATTTTCACCAAGAATGGCTTACCTTGGAAGGATCATTCCTCGTTTAAGGATTATATAGAGCTTACCACATTGGAAGAACTATATAACTTCCTTAATGCTGTGCATATTCGCCACTGTCTTGTGAAGCCTTATCAATCTGTTAAAAATTATCCTTTAGTGGAAGGGCGCGAACTTTTGCCCTCTTTCGATAATGACATGTGGGAATATGCCAACTTACCGGGCTTTTCTTTGGTGGCTTTTGCTCGCCCCCTGTCCTATTTATCAGAAATTTTTCAGTATGATACTTTGCACCCTCTGCTCAACGCCACTGATATGTCCGTGGGTGCTTCTTGCCCTTTGGAAGAGCCCATCTTAAAGCATAATCTCCAAACCATAGCTTCACGCCTACCAAGAGCCATACACGAATCTTTTAGGCAAGATTGCGGGCGCCTTGATACATCTTTGCTGGACTATTACCCTGCGCTTATCCCCTATCTCTTGCGCTTAGATAGAGCCCATGTTCTCTCTTTAGATGCTTTTAAGCAGTTTTATTTAAGCGGTATTTTTGCTTCCTTCCCATCGGATATAGATAGTGAATTAAAACGTTTTGGCATGCGCATGGGAAAATTTCGCTACGGTGATAATGATATGTACGAACGCAATAGGATGTTTGTGTATCAATATCTTATGGAATTGTACGGCTTTCCTGTAGTGTCTGAACGTCGCACATCGAGCGCACTTTTTGCTAGAAAGTTACACAAAATGGGCGAAAAGTTTATATTACGTGTTCTTGGGCAAACAGATAGAACCATCACCACGTACATAGGTAACGGTGATCACACTCGCTATCCTCATGTGGAAAAAATTGCACTCATTGGTCTTGATGACGATCAACAAGATGCCATAAAGTGTATTCGAGACGGCGGATATTTTGTTGATGAAGAAAATCGCGTAGTTATTATTCGAGTTACCTATCGTCAACACGCTTACAATGCTCGCAACGTTCGTCAAGATCGCGCTTTATCTGTGGCTTCTCAAGAGGTTTTACATCCCTTAACGGGCCACCCCTTACAAGGTTTGAACATCATTAGAGACAGTAGTAATATGTTTTTGCGCCTCAATGACATTGTCCGCGGCGAATACACAGGACGTATTATTTATAAAAAAACAGAAGTTATTGAAAATACCGATACAGAAGAAAAACGTTTGAAATTTCTGTACACATGGTTAACCAAGCATCAGAGACGTATCATTTCCTATAGTGACGATTTTTTTGCCAAAGTCAGTATGGTGGTGGAAGGTTATTTATATTCCCCATCTAAAGAGAATGCTTTTGGTGAAATGCGTGATTTATATCGAGAAGTGCAAGAGCGTTTTGGCTATATTCAGCAGGCTAGAAAAGTTCGTGTTCTTGAAGAGTTACGAGAGCGTAGCGTAAAGGGCGTCAGTGTAAGCTATAGGCATATGATGCAAAGCTATGTTACCCTCCTCACGGAACTTAGTTATGAAATTGTAAACTTTTTTCCTGATTTGGTGGATACCATCATAGGTTTGATAGATTCTGTGCTCGGAATTCGCTATGTTGTGCGCACCTATATAGAATGCCCCGAATGTGACCTCACAGCTGCTGGAGCAGAAATACGAAAAAATTATCGACGAATTATTTCACTGCGCGATACTTTTGTAGCTGTGCGTAAAGCGCGTAATGCTTCGCTATAAGACACTTAAGAATAAGGATTGATTATGCCTCCCGCCTTTTATATGGAATCAGAAGATTGGCCTCACGCTCTTCACGAACAATGTGTATTACAAGACCAAGAAGCACGCCACCTTTCCGGTGCCTTGCGTATGCAAGAAGGGGAAGAAGTTATCATACTTAATGGTCAGGGCAAGCAAGGCCTATGCCGCATAGAAAAGCTTGGTAAAAAGAATGTGACGTTAACACTTTTGCAAGAAGAATTTTTTGCGCGCCCTGCATCTTTACCCATTATGGCTTTAGCTTGGAGCAAAGCCACGCGCCGTGGTTTTTTCATGGAAAAAGCTGTGGAATTGGGTGTGCATGAAGTGTGGCTTTGGCAAGGCGACCATAGCCAAGGCAAGGTTCCAGAGCAGGTAAAAGAACAGTGGCTTGGGCAATGTATTGCTGCCATGAAGCAATGTCGCAATCCATGGCTACCAGCAGTGCGCGTTTTACGCGGTGGTGTACAAGAGCTTATGGACCAAAGCGCTCATTTTAAACATAAGTTTTTACCTTGGGAGGTGCAAGAAGGAGTAAGCATGCTTACCCCTGAACTTGCCGGACAGCCTGGCGTCAGCATCTATGCCATCGGTCCTGAAGGGGGCTTTTCCACACAAGAAATTGCCACTTTTCAAAAAAATAATTACCAGCCTGTGAGCCTTGGGAATCGCATCCTACGTTGTGAGACAGCATCTTTACTATGTCTTGGTATTCATTGGTGGGCTTCGCAATTGCCACAAAAACACGTAGAGGCTCTAAATTCATGAGTGTCCACCAGCCTTTACCGGAACGCCTACGCCCTGATAACTTGGATCTTTTTGTGGGCCAAACGCATTTAAAGGAACGCCTTAATGCCTTAACAAAAGCCAAGCGTTTACCTTCACTACTTTTTTTTGGACCTCCTGGGTGCGGTAAATCCACATTGGCTCTTTTGCTTGCCAAGGCAAACACAGAGAATTATATACGTATTAGTGCTCCAGAGGCCGGCTTACAACAGTTGCGACGTAAACTCAGTGGTATCGAAATTTTAGTGCTCGATGAATTACACCGTTTTTCCAAAGCACAGCAGGATTTTTTCCTTCCCTTGGTGGAGTCTGGTGAACTTACTCTCATTGCCACCACCACTGAAAATCCCTCTTTCAGTGTCACGCGGCAATTACTATCTCGTATGCATGTCTTGCGTTTACGCACCCTTGGCAATGCAGAGCTGCATCAGTTGGCCCTACGCGGTGCTGAAGCACAAGGCATACAACTTCAAGAAACTGTTGTTGAACTCTTGGTGGCTGCCGCGCGAGGTGATGCCCGAGCTTTGTTGAATTTAATAGAATATGTTTCCGCACTGCCAGAAGAAGAACGTAGCCTTGAAAAGGTTAAAGCAGGCTTGCCAGAAATTTTGAGCCGTCATGATAAAGATGGAGATAGCCACTACGAACTGGCTTCGGCTCTTATTAAATCCATACGCGGCAGTGATCCTGATGCGGCTTTGTATTATTTGGCTTGTCTTTTGGAAGGAGGCGAAGACCCACGCTTTATTTGTCGACGTCTTATTCTTTCCGCCTCAGAAGACGTGGGCCTTGCTGATCCGCAAGCGCTTCCCTTGGCTGTGGCTTGTCAACAAGCCATAGAATTTGTAGGTATGCCAGAGGGTTTTATTCCCTTGGCAGAAACTGTGGTATATTTAGCCCTAGCGCGAAAAAGTAACAGCTCTTATGCCGCATATCTTTTGGCACAAAGAGATATTAAAACTCAAGGACCGCAGCCAGTTCCCTTACATTTGCGCAATGCTGTAACAAAGTTGCATAAAGAATGGGGCTATGGCAAAGAATACAAATACCCACACAATTACCCTCAGGGCTGGGTGGAGCAAGAATATTTACCAACTTCATTACAAGGGCGTCGATTTTATCAAGCTCGTAGTAATGGCGACGAAGCACGCCTATCACAGTGGTGGCGCAAACTATTACAACAAAAGCAAACTCCTCATGCGTAGCATGTCATTCTCATAGGTGATAATTGTGCAAAAAGCTTTAGAAAAATTTGATATGCATTATGGTTTAGAGGCAAGTTACACCTCTATGGAACAAGATTTGGGATTTGTGGCTCGACACTTTCCCTCCTTGGCATTTTATTCTCGTGCCCTTTGCGGCCCTGTTTTTCGCTTATGTTATGCGGCGCAAAAAGAGCGCTGCACAGATTATTGCTGGGCCAATGAAAGTACTGCCTTTGGTAAAGTCCTAGAAAAAGTCGGCTGCCGTATAGAAGTTAATGGTATGGATCATGTGGATGCTGTAGAAGGGCCTTGTATTTTTGTAGGCAACCACATGAGCACCTTGGAAACTTTTTTATTACCAGGAATTCTTCGTCCGCGCCGACCTGTAACCTTTATTATTAAAGACAGCCTCATGAAAACGCCCTTTTTTAAAGAAGTGCTCGCGTCTCGTGATGTGATTTGCGTAGGTAGAAGCAACCCACGCGAAGATTTAAAATGCGTCATGGAGGAAGGGAAAAAAAGATTAGATGCCGGAATTTCCTTAATTATTTTTCCGCAAAGCACACGCTCTGTGGAATTTAATCCTAAAAAATTTAACAGTATCGGCGTAAAGCTAGCTAAACATAGTGCTAGACCCATCATCCCTTTAGCTCTTAAAACTGATGCTTGGGCACAAGGTTCGCTAATAAAAGATTTTGGCGCAATATATCCGGAGCGCATTGTTCATTTTGCCTTTGGCAAAGCCCTGCAAATACAAGAACAAGGCAAAGCTGAGCACGCACAAACATGCGCATTTATTGAAGAACATTTGAAAAAATGGTCAGAATAAAAAAGCTTTAAAGAAAACGAAACATATATTCTAAAAAAATCCCTCAAAGTTTAAAATACCTTTGAGGGATTTTTTTAAGCATCTTCAGCACCAAGCCTGCCTTTGCAGGAACCCACCATGGAGACAAAAGCATCTGTTTCATCGTCATAGCGATATAAGGCGCCATTATTCAAATCAAAATACCATCCGTGCAAATTCATTTCACCGCCTTCAACGGCATCACGTATCCAAGGAAAGGTCATGAGATTTTCAAGGGAAACACGAATCCCCCATTGCTCGTATTCTCTGAGTTTTTCCTCTTGGCTGGCATGAGGAAAAAAGGTATCCACCACTTCCTTAGCTCTTTTAATAATTTGCATCCATACGCCGATGAACTCGTCATCTTCATTGGGTTTTTCCAAAAGAGCATGAATACCACCACAGTTAGCATGCCCCATGACAATAATATCTTTGAGCTTTAAATGTCGCACTGCATATTCCACTGCAGCAGAAACACCGTGTAATTTTCTGTCAGGAGAGTATGGAGGAACCAAGTTGGCCACATTGCGAATGACAAAAAGATCGCCGGGATGGCTATCGGTAAGTAATACAGGGTCCACTCTTGAATCAGAACATGCAATAACTAAAGCTAAAGGCTGTTGCCCTTCTTTAAGGTCGTCATAGATATTATGTTCTGTGCAATACCATTGTTGTTGAAAACGTTGAAAGCCTGCGGCAAAGCGCTTGGAAATATCTCCCACATAGCGCGCTTGGTTGCTATTTGGCATTATCTACTCCACAAAGTAAAATACGCTATAAATTTTATGAGTTATATATTGTAACAGTGACGCTTTGCTATCTACCTTGTTTTTTTTATCATGGCAAGCAAAATCCTAGCCTTGTGCTTTTTTACCCTTTGCTCTAGCTTGAATTATGAAAATAGGCTATAATTCCCTTCAGGGCTGTGTATGTTTTTTCATAACAGGCCATGTGTGTATGAAAATTATTACGAAACGAGCCCTTCTCATATGGTAAAACATACGTGCATTAACTTAGATACTACACCTTTTAAATAGTATATAGAATGAGGAATTTTTATGCATGTCCCTCTGTTAAATGAACTTGTTGTTATTTTTCTTATTTCTATTGTGGTAAATACGGTTTGTAGCAGAATCAAGCTTCCTGCCACCGTGGGCTTTTTACTCACGGGCATACTCTGTGGCCCTTCTGTACTGGGTATAATTAGTGATACGCACGATTTAGATATTTTGGCTGAACTTGGCGTGGCTTTACTCCTTTTTACCATTGGTATGGAGCTTTCCGGCGATGCTTTAGCAAGATTAAAAAAACCTGTATTTCTGGGTGGGAGCTTACAAATTGGGCTCACCATAGGCATTATTACACTTATTTACACATTTGCTTTTGAAAGAAGCCTTGCATGGGGTATCTTCACCGGATGTTTGGTCGCTTTATCTTCTTCAGCCATTGTCTTACGACTTTTACAAGAAAAAGGAAGCATGGCTACCCCATCAGGAAAACTATCCTTAGCCATTCTTGTTTTTCAAGACATTATGGTTGCCCCCATGATGCTTATGGTACCTTTACTAAGCGGCAATGTGTCTCCAGATCCTTTGACCACTTTTTTAGCCATTGGTAAGGTGGTATTGGTGCTGGGCGGTGTTTTTTTATTTGCCCAATTTGGTTTACATCGCTTCATGGAAGCCGTGGTTCGTACAAGGGTGCGAGAACTGCTCTTACTCACCACCCTTGGCTTGTGTATGGGCTTAGCTCTGCTCACAGCATGGCTAGGGCTTTCTCTTTCTTTAGGGGCATTTTTAGCCGGTTTATTCCTCGCTCGTTCTGAGTACAGCATGAGTGTTGTTTCCGGAGTTTTGCCCTACCGTGATGTATTCATGAGTATTTTCTTTATTTCTGTGGGCATGTTGCTTGATATGCCTTATTTCTTAACAAATATAACCACAGTGCTTGGCAACACATGCCTCTTCATCGTTATTAAAGCATTACTTATTTTACCTGCTGTGCTCATACAAAAGTACCCCCTACGCACGGCCATCATCACAGCACTAACCTTGGCACAAGTTGGTGAATTTTCCTTTATTTTAGCCAATTCTGGCTTAGATATGGATTTGCTCACGCAGGATCAATATCAAGGCTTTTTAGCCATGAGCATCATTACCATGATGCTTACTCCTGCTCTTATGCACTTTGCCCCCACCATTGCAGATTTTTGCGTACCACATCGCAAAGGGAAAAAAGAAGAATTACCACCGCTTGATGACACCATGCCTCAAGATACGCACGGCACATCAGATCAAACACTACAAGAAACTTTACAAAACCACCTTATCATTGTGGGCTTTGGTATTAGCGGACAACACCTTGCGGCAGCTGCAAAAAAATGTTCCATACCTTATACTATTTTAGAAATGAATCCAGATACGGTTAAGCGTTTTCATGGTAAAGAACCCATTCACTACGGTGATGCCTCTCAGCCTGCAGTACTTGAACACCTTGGTATTGTTACAGCCAAGGCCATGGCCATTGTTATTTCTGATCCAGCTGCTGTACAAGCCACTGTGGCAGAAGCCATGGTGCTCAATCCGCGCTTACATATTATTGCCCGCACAAGATTTGTCACACAGGTAACGACATTACAAAACCTTGGCGCCAGCGATGTAGTAGCTGAAGAATTTGAAACTTCAGTGGAGGTTTTCTCACGAGTGCTGCATCAATATATGATTCCAAAACAGGATATTGACGCCATTACAGCCTCTGTGCGTAAACAAAATTACGCCATGCTACGCAGTACATCCCAAGCCACAGGTGATTTAGCCACTCTCATGAATCAATTACCTCATGTGGGCACCTTTGCCTTACGCTTGGAGGAACAGGCTCCTCTATGTGGTGTTTTACTTAAAGATTCTGAACTACGCCAAAAGTTTGGAGTTATGGTTGTTGCTCTTGAACAACAAGGAACACTTATGGCTGCTCCGGATGCTGATGTATTATTTTCCCCCGGAGATATTGTATATGTATTTGGAGAGTTAGAAAATTTGCATAAAGCTTCAAAGTTATTTTCAGCACCAAGAAGTAAGTAGCTGTTAAAAAAATCTTACAAAAATAAAAACCTCCTTAACGGAGGTTTTTATTTTATCCCATACTTACAAAGGATTTCTTGGTAGATTTACACACAGGGCAATGCCATTCTTCTGGTAAATCATCAAATTTTGTTCCAGCAGGAGTTTTACTGCGTTTATCTCCACGATCTGGGTCATATACATAACCACAATTAGCTACTTGACAGCGATACATATCCTTCGGTTCAGCCATGATACTTTCTCCTTATAAAGAATTTTTCACAACAAATAAGACATATATAACTAAAGGCAAAAGTTAGTATATAATTAATTTCCTCGAGAGCACTTGGCGCAAACACCATCATACTCAATGCGCGCGCCAGTCAGCGTAAAACCTTCAACGGTTAAATGGTCAATGGCCGGTGTTTGCTGAGGATGCATAACATCCCCTATGCAACCACAATGTATGCAACGAACATGCTGATGCCAGGAGGTATCTCCATCAAAGCGTTTGGTGTTTCCAGCAGACTCTAATTTCTGAATTTCCCCTGTTTCAGCTAAAAAGTCAAGATTCCTGTATACGGTTCCTAAACTAATACGAGGCATAATCTCACGCACAATACCATAAACCTCATCCGCTGTGGGATGTGTTTTCACCTTGCGCAACTCTTCTAAAATTATCGCGCGTTGTCTTGTCATTCTAACTTGGCTCATGAATCCTCCTCTACGATAATCATTACTATTAGTAGCAAAAAAGGTCAAGCCATAAACGGAGATTTTGACATTTTTTTTCAAAATAGAGCATAAAAAAAGAGGGAAAATGCCGAAACACTTTCCCTCAAATTCATTCATAAAGTCATTTATGCTTCTTGCAAGCCCTTATCTTTTGGCCCCTGCGGCATATATTTTTGTAAAAGATATACGGCAAGCATAATGCCTAATCCAATGGTATCTGTAAAATATCCCGGAATAATAAGGGATACGGCCGCCCCCACCAAGGGAATACGTTCCCAGAAATACAGATCGCGCAACCAATAGCCCACATTGGCAAAAGATAAAGCCATAATGCCCACAGCAGCTGTACTCACATAGAAAACAACTTCTAGGGATGTGGCGCCAATCATAAGCAAACCTGGATTGTAACAGAAGATATACGGAATAAGGAAACCTGCAAAAGCGAGCTTCACCGCCGTGAATCCTGTTTTATTGGGTTCCGATTGCGCTATCCCCGCCGCCGCATAGGCAGCCAAGGCCACCGGTGGCGTTAAGTCAGCCAAGATACCGAAGTACATAATGAATAAATGCGCCGCGATATCTGGTACACCAAAGCTTTTAATGGCTGGCGCAGCAATGGTAGCAAGCACGATGTACTTGGCTGTGGTGGGCAGCCCCATGCCCAAAACGATGGATGCAAGCATGGTTAAGAACAGCGTTAAGAAAAAGCTATTTCCGGAAAGCTCCACAATGGCATTGGCTAGTTTTAATCCCATACCAGAAAGCGTCACCACACCAATAACAATGCCAGTACACGCACAAGCTGCAGCCACACCAAGAGCTAAGCGCGCACCATTTTCCATGGCAGTGAGCACATCTTTCGTACTTAGAGTATTACAGCGAATTAAAGCTGCTCCTACACTTTCTTGAGTTTGTTCTGTTTGTCTATAGCTTTTCCAATTGTTAGCCAAAAAGGAAATAATAACTGTGGTTAAGATACAGTAATATGCTGATTTTAGCGGTGTATACCCTTGCATAAGTAGATAAATTAAAACGAAAATAGGAACAAGTAAGTAGCCACCTTCGCGTAACACATGCAGCGTTACAGGCAATCGTTCTTGAGGGATACCTTTAAGGCCTAAGCGCTTTGCTTCCATATGAACCATAAAGCCCACAGCTAAATAGTATAGCAAGGCCGGAATAATGGCTGTTTTAGCAATTTCAAAATAACTAATACCAAGAAATTGCGCCATAATAAAGGCAGCCGCACCCATGATGGGGGGCATGATTTGTCCGCCCGTGGAAGATGCAGCTTCCACAGCGCCGGCAAAGTGAGGTTTATACCCTACACTACGCATGAGCGGAATGGTAAAGGTTCCTGTGGATACGGTGTTGGCCACAGAACTTCCTGAAATGGTACCAAAAAAACCACTGGCCAGCACAGCAACCTTGGCCGGTCCACCCACATATTTTCCTGCTGCAGCAAGGGCGAGATCGATGAAGAACTTTCCAAGACCTGTGCTGTGTAAAAAAGCTCCAAAAAGAACAAAAAGGAATACAAAGGAAGCGGATACCCCCAAGGGCATACCAAAAATGCCTTCGGTTGTAAGATACATATGCCCCACAACACGAGAAATAGAAAATCCTTTATGTCCCATTATACCTGGTATATAATTACCAAACAGTGCATATAATAAGAAAATAAAAGCCACCAAAGCAATGGGAAGCCCCACAATGCGACGTGTAGCCTCAAGAACGAGTACAATGGTCATGATACCAAAGACTAAGTCCATATCCGTTGGAGGGCCAGCTTCCAGTACAATGGTGTCATAATTGTAGACAATATATCCACAAACAAGAGCGCCCAAAATAGCTAAAATAACATCATACCAAACAAGAACGCTTAAGTTAGACTTACTGCGCGCCGGATATAATAAATATACTAAGGTCAGGACAAACCCCAAGTGCACAGAGCGCTGTATTTGCGGTGCAAAAGCACCAAAAGCTGCGGTGTACAAGTGAAAAGCTGAAAAAGCGATACAAAGAATTTTAATAAAAAGTTCAAGATTTCCTTTAAATTGCCTATACGTAGCTTCTTTATCGTACTTGGCAACAATATCAGATACATCCACTTTATCTTGCATTTTTTCTGCAACAGAAGCGTCTAACTTCCCTTCCAGAGTTGATGCATGAGCTTTTACGTTTTTTTGATCCATACCATCCTCCCAGTTATATAGTGAAAATGCGTACTAAGTACGCATCCAAACTCCTATTAAGACCACTAAAGAACATATTTTCTTTAAGCATTCTTTCCTAAAAGATTCTACTTCGCCAACATAAAAACATTCATATAGCTATACCGTATCACAAGAACATAAAGTCAGCACACAAAAATGAAAACAAGGCATATTTAATGGACATTTGTATAATAACATTTAGCACGAGAGCCATTTTTACATTAGAAACGAGCTATAGCCCAATATCTCCACAAAACATGTAAAAGAGAATCTTTAACAATGGTAAATTTTACTGCTTTACCAGGCTCTGCCAATGTATCTAATCGCAAGCTATAATCTCGGACGCCTTTTTCTTTTTCCACAATGAGTTCATGCTCTGCAATACGACCTACACGAACATACATGGCATGCATAGTTAAAGTATATCCTGTAATGATAACCTTACCATCTTTTACAGTCATTTCTTTTCCGCTATCCACCGTGTGTGGCAAACCAGCACCAAAATCTTCATATACAGTGGAACGCAAAGAAACTTGCCCATTTTGTGCTACAAACCACTCCTCTACAGGGGTAAGTGCCACAGAATGTTTAAAACGTACGCAAAAACTACTCATTTCTGGTAAACGAGTCATATGCACTCGTTCTTGTCCTTTTCCGTTATCAACGGTGAGACTAAGCCATGTTTGTTTTTGAAAAAGAAGTACAAGGCAAAAAATAAAAAGAAGCACTAATAGTCCTATGCAGACTCTTTTCACTAGGGACATACATGCTCCTTGATGATAGTAATAATAATTATTTTGGATATTAAATCATAAAAAAATTAAAAAATCAATAAAATTGCTTATAAAAAAACGGCATAAGCCTTAGCCCATGCCGTTAAAAAAACACAACGTGCGTATTATTTTATAATGCCTTTTTCCTTAAGGTACTTCTCAGCACCGGGGTGGAAAGGAATGGTTATACCATCAAGAGCTTTTTCAAGCTTGATTTCAGAACCCTTATTGTGGGCTTTAGCAATGGTATCGGTGTTTTCAAAAAGAGTCTTTGTTAAAGTATACGCATCGTCATCAGACATATCTTCGCTTACAACCAAAATGGCTTGTACGGAAAGCGTAGGAACATCTTGAGTTTGACCTTTGTAGGTATTGGCTGGGATGGCATCCTTCACAAGGTAAGGGAATTTAGCCACAATTTCATCGCTAGGCTTACCATCAAGAGCAATAAAGCTTACTTCTCTAGATGTGGTAATGTCCTGAATGGCTGGGTTGGGGGTACCAATGGTAAACACAAAACCATCTACAGCACGATCCTTAAATTGATCAGCAGTTTCGCCATAAGGCAAGAATACTGGATCTACGTTTTTATAATCAAGGCCATAAAAACCGAATATTTGGCGACAGTTAACTTCATTACCGCTACCACGAGCACCTACGGAAACTTTTTTACCTTTAAAATCAGCAAATTGTTTCACACCGCTATCAGTGCTGGCTACAACGTGCAAGTATTCAGGATATAAACGAGCAATGGCGCGTACTTTACCAAGCTTAGTTTTAAATGGAGCAAGGCCATTATAAGCAGAGTGAGCCACGTCATTTTGCAAAATAGCTAAATCCACTTCACCAGCGTCAATAAGACGCATATTCTCACCAGAAGCACCTGTGGTTTGTGCTGTTATGGAATAAGCGCCACCACTTTTTGAACTTAAGGTCTGACTAATGGCACCACCTAAAGGGTAATACACGCCAGCTGTGCCACCGGTACCCATGGTGAGGTGTTTTGTTTCAGCGGCAAAACCCACAGAAGCCATGAGTACAAGCGCTGCGGATAAAGTTAAAAGCAAAACTTTTTTCATAAAAATCCTCCAAATTTCCTGTTAATAAAACCATAAGAATTTTAAAAAAAAGACAAATGTCTTATACGAAAAAACGCTAAACACTCTCTTATAATAACGTACAAAGCCTACGCTAGCAAGAAAAAGATGAAAAAAGCCATAAAAGTACCACAAAGTATTTTCAATTTTTTTCATTCCTTAAGACAGGACTTGCCCAAAGTAGATATTTACGTTAAGAAAAAAGGGTTTAGTGCAATAAATTTGTTAAGCTATTTTTAATTTTTATTTCAGTGTGTTAGTTTATCATTGTGCACAGAAAAATCAGTGCACGTATACCACCTTAAGGAGAGGGGCATGTTTCATCAAAAAAAACTTCACTCAACGATGGCTGTGCTTTTACTCAGCACTTTTGCTGTCACCGGTTGTGCCAGTAAATATGGCGCACAAACCACGCAAGTAAAACATTACTCCATGTGTTATCAACCTGTGGCGGAACTACGTAATGATGAAAACATTACGGCCAACTCCACTGCCACCGGTGCTGTGGGGGGGGCTTTATTGGGAGCCATTTTGGGCGGACTTATTACCGGTAAAGCCACTGGCGCATTGGCTGGAGCTGCTGCAGGCGGTGCTGCAGGCGCTGTGGGCGGTAATATTTATGGTAAATCTCAACAAGCAAAACGCGATGCTGAATTTTATAACAAGTATGCCAGCCAACTTACAGCAGAAACAGCTTCCATGAACAGAGCAACTTCCGCTGCAAAAATTGCTGCCAAATGCTATGAGAGAGAATTTCAAGCCGCCATCAATCAAACTAAAGCCGGAACCCTCACTAAGGCACAGTTAAGTGAGCGCTATACAGAAATTCGCTCAGGCCTTGAAGAGACAGCTCGTATTTTACAAACTACCTATACCAGCTATGCAGAAAAGGACACACAATATCAGCAAGTCATGGCTGAAGAAGTGGGTGGTCCACAAAATGTTCCTGTGGCACAAAAAAGCCCTGATAAAATTAAAAAACCACAGGCCCGTGCAGTGGCACAAAGCACCAATACTTGGAAATCTTCACGCACAGAGCTTGAAAACACTCGTGTAGATATTGAAAGTCAAATGGCCAATAATGACGCCATACTCTTAGCCGCTTTGGAAGGATAGTATGTCTGACGTGCAAAATTCTGGGACTAATGCCCCACAACAAGAGCCCAACCCTGTTCAAGATGTGGATCAAACTGCATCGCAAACTGCGCAAGAGAACAGTGAGAGTCCAAGAGCTTGGTATATGAGCCCTTGGTTTTGGGGTATTTTGTTTTTTGTAATAGTTCTTGCCTTATTGGCATGGCTTTTTTGGCATCAATGGCAAGCCCATACTGCACGCCAAGGTCAGCATGAGGCATCGATCCTTGAACAACAAGGCCAAAATACAGCATTGGAAGCAGAAATTGCACGTCTTAAAGCTCTTCTTGCACAAGAACCTTGCATCATAAAAGAACACTTGCAAGGTCAAGAGGGAGAACCTTTACAGCTACCTCGCGGGGACGCAAAGACGAAACAAAGCCCTTCTTTGCCCCCCGCTTCTGAAAGTACACCTGCTCCGGCCACCACGGCTGAAGCACCACCACCACATGTGCCCACGACACCAGAGCAACAAAGTACCCCTTCCACCATGGCACAAAAATTGGAAGCTGCCACCGTTTTGGTTCTTTCACAAGAACCATCCGGCTTGCAAATGGGAACAGGCTTTTTTATAGCACCCGGCATAGTACTCACCAATCAGCATGTGGTGGGATCTGGCAAAGGTTCCATATATGTAGTGGGTACTTTTGAAGGTACAGCAACAAAGGCCAAAGTTATGGTCATAAGCCCCAATAGTAAAAGAGATTATGCTGTATTACAGGTGCCTGTCACAAACGTAGCACCTTTAGCCCTCAATACAGAGGTACAGCGTACACAAAAAATCAGTACATGGGGCTTCCCTTCGGCGGTGACAGACAATGATCCTAAATTCAAAAACCTTATGAGTGGTAGTGACTCTAAGGCTCCAGATGTGATTTATTCTGAAGGAACAGTGAGCGTCATTCAAGACCAAAACCCTAGCCTCATAGTACATACAGCCATTGTTTCGCAAGGTAATAGCGGTGGCCCATTGGTGAATGAAAATGGGGATGTTGTAGGTATAAACACTTATATTCAAATGGATAAACAGTCATACCGTCAATCAAGTCTTTCCATAGTGGCTAAAGATATTATTGCTTTTTTAGAAGAACATAATATTCCCTATACCTTAGCTACGGCCCCCAAGGAGTAAGTCATGTCAGGTATTTTTTTACAAAACACCAAACGCTCCTTATTACGTCCCTTGGCATGTCAAGGAATTTTTGCAACCGATTGTTACCATCAAGTACGCGCTCTTTTGCAAGACCTTGGCCCTAATTATGTGGCTCTTCTGGCAGAACCTGTACACAGTGACGGCGTGGCTGGACAAGAAAGTATAGATTGGTATGCTCATGCAACTCATGGTGACGCGTCTACGGAACCAAGACTTTTATCTAGTCTTTCACCGGAAGAAAAAGCACCTGTATTGCAAATACTGCACAACTTAGCCCAAGGTATTCATGCTAAGGCTGAAGGACTTGTACAAAGTAGCCAAGCACAACAAGCCCTTTCGGGAGAGATTTTAAAGCTAGCTTTACAATATCCCCATGAAGACGCCATATGGGTCATTGGAAATCAACCCATTGTCACACAGTGGGGTTTTGCTCCCGGCACTGTGGGGGCTCAGCCAGAAGACTTGGCACGCGTGGCAGCAGTGGTGCCTGTTCCCCCTACCCCACCTGTAATTGCACCCGTGGCGGCGGTGGCTCCTGTTGCAGCTGTTGCTCCCGTGGCGGCTGTGCCCCCCGCTGGCGGCCGAGGCTGTCTAGCTTGGTTACTTCCTCTATTGTTATTACTTTTACTTCTTATGCTCCTACTGGCGGCTTTGGGTTTACTTCCTTTTGCACTACCATGGCCCACAGCGTGTATACCAGAAGCTAAAATCCCTCTTGCCTTAGAAGAAGAGCAAAAAAGAGAACACACACTTTTATCAGAACTGGATGCATTACGTTTGCAATTGCGGGAAAAGGCAGCTCTTTGCCTACCGCCGGAACCAGAGGCCCCCAAATTGCAAATACCTAAACAAGAAGCCTACGTGGAAGAACCTCCAGTTCAAGAGCCTGTTATAGAAGAACCTGCTCCTGTGGAACCTCCCTTAGACGAACCTTTTTTGGGTATGACACCTGTGGAAGAGCCCAAAAAAGAAGAACCTAAAAAAACAGAGCCTCCCAAAAAACAGGAGCCTAAAAAAGAGCCCCCACAAAAGCCTAAAAAGAATGACCCTCTGGAAATTCCCAAGGATAAGAACGACATGTCTTTCCTTGAAGGGTGCTGGGTGAGTGAAACTGGCCTTGTAAATATGCGCACGCGCGAACCTGTGGTGGCTGAATATTGCTTTAATAAAAGTGGTAAGGGCAAGCGCCTTGTGCGTGAGAAAAATGGTACCATTTGTACAGGTAATGTGACAGCAAACTTTACAGGTAATGGCGCTTTAGTCATGGAAACCGGCGATGCTTTTTGCCCAGGTGGCGGAAAATATGCGCCGCAAAAGGTGGACTGCACAGGCAGTGAAAATAGCACCACCTGCAATGGTCAAGAACTGGGCATGGGTAGAAAAGTCAATTGGGACGCAGACTTTCGTAGGAAGAACTAATCATGGAAAAAAAACATAATGCCATAAGTCTTATACCAGGCGGTTGTCCGCAGTTTTTAGACTTTGAAATTTGTATATCAACTTTGCCCCGTATAGCACGTCACTTTAAAGAAGAGAAAAAAGTGCAAAATACGGCCACAGAAAGTAAGTATGAGCATTTTCTCCGTTGTATTGTGGAAGAAGACGGTCAAGATATCGACCAAATCACACGACAAGTATGTGACAGAGATTATACCTTTGATACACGTCGTATTCTTGATACTTGGCTAGACCGTTGGATCCCCCTCCCCTTCTTACGTACACGCGGACAAAAATGGGACGATACAGGTGAGCGTTTTGAATACGGCCCTTCCAATTGGGTGCGCGCTCGTATGACAAAAAAGGATGCAGACACCTTAACGCTTACACTTATTTTTGATACCAATGTGGAAGAGCTTCCTACCCATAGTATTCGTCATGAGTCCCTCGATGGAAACGAAGACTTTTCCGGCGAGCAATACTATGCACTTTCCCCCCGAGATGTGGCAGCACACGGCGTTTTTGCCTTGGCACATCATGTGCGTGATAATGCGTGGTTTTTAAATGCTCCATGGGTGGATACGTGGTTACTCAATACCTATACGGCCCATGAACTTAAGAAAACTAAAGGCCGTCCTCCGCGTCATGATGAAGAATATGTACTTAAACATTTAGCATCCTATCTCACATGGCTTGAGGTAGTGCGTGAAGCGCTAAGTCACACCACAGTGCAAGTGATTAACCCAGACCGCGATCAACCCGTGGAAGTGGATCTTATCCTAGACATTGGTAATTCACGTACCACAGGTATTTTGGTGGAAACCTTACCGCAACGCATTACCAACCTCAATGACAGTTATTTGTTAGAATTGAGAGATTTAAGCGAGCCACAACATCTTTACAGTGACCCCTTTGAAACTCGTGTAGAGTTTGTAGAAGCAGACTTTGGAGATGATGCTTTAAGCCGTCGCTCCGGTCGTCGCACACCTGCCTTCGCTTGGCCTTCGGCAGTGCGCGTAGGGCCAGAAGCAGCACGTTTAGCTACACACGCTGTATGCGCTGAAGGTAGCAGCGGCATGTCTAGTCCCAAGCGATACTTATGGGATGAACGCCCATGGCAGCAAACATGGCGATATAATAGCTCTGGCCCGCAAGAGAGCATGGTAACGCGCGGGCTTTTTCCACGTCAGGTCAACAGAGAAGGTACCCCACTGTGTTGCTACGATGAAGCTGTGAGTAAAAACCCTCAAGTGTTCAAACCTCAAAAGAAAGAATTAGCTTTTGAGTCGCTTTTTACACGCTCATCTCTCATGCTTTTCATGGTTGGTGAAATTATCACGCAAGCTCTTGTAACCATAAACTCCCCTGCCACACGTTCTCGCAGAGAGCTACCTAATTTACCACGCCGTTTGCGTCGTATTTTGTTCACTGTGCCCACAGCCATGCCTGTGGCAGAAAAGCGCATTTTCAAACGCTGGGTCACATGGGCCGTACGCGTGGTTTGGGAAGCCCTTGGTTGGAGTGAATGGCATATGCTGAAAGAAAAAGATGCCAGAAATTCCAAAGATTACCGCACAAGCCCACAAGTTCGTTGCGACTGGGATGAAGCTTCTTGTTCTCAAATAGTGTATATTTACAATGAACTGTCTGTGAAATATCATGGCGATGCCCATAATCTATTTAATCTTTTAGGTAAACCACGCGAAGCCTATGGCAATAAGCCTTGTGTGCGCATAGCCTCCATTGACACCGGGGGCGGCACCATGGATTTATCTATAGCAACCTATGAACTAGCCAGCGGTGTGGGCGATACGGCGCGTATTAGCCCGCATATGGAGTTTCGCGATGGATTTAATATTGCCGGAGATGAAGTGCTACGCGACATGGTGGCACAGCACATCATTCCTTGCTTAAGCGATGCTTTTAGCAAGGCCGGTATCATTGAACCTCGTACCATTATTGGGCAGCTTTTTGGACGTGATGCCATTGGTATTTCACAAGACCAGCGTAACTTACGCGCTCGCTTTGTACGTCAAGTGGCCGTACCTGTGGCCTTGGGTATGCTGGGAATATGCGAACTGTTATATCAAAACACCACTGAAATTCAAGAAAACCATCCTCCTTTCACATGTAAGTTTGGAGACTTCTTCACGCAAATAGAGCAAAGCGAACAAGCAGAACAAAGCGAAGAGGTGCAAGATGGAGAAGAAAAAGCGGCTCCTTTCTCACATTTAGAAAATATCCACCTTTCGCCCACGTTCTTCTACCCCATGCCGCAAGCGCATATTATTTCTGCTGTGGAGCAAAGCATTCAGGCCCATCTTCCCAGCGGTACGGAATTTTCACTTATGGATGTGGAATTATGTATTAACCCAACGGCGGTGGAAAATACCATCCGCGCCACCTTGGGGCCTGCTTTGGCTGCGTTATGCGAAGTGGTTCACTTGCATGATTGCGACGTACTTTTACTCACAGGTCGCCCCAGTGCGTGGAATGGCATTGTGGCACCTGTGCTGGCGAAGCTCCCTGTGCCCATGCATAGAATAATTCCCATGCGCCAATATCACGTGGGCAATTGGTATCCCTTTGCCGATGTACATGGGCGTATCACTGATCCTAAAACCACCGTGGTAGTGGGTGCCATTTTATGCGCTCTTGCAGAAGGACATTTGGAAGGCTTCTCTTTTGACGTTGGAAATTTACAACTTTCCTCCACAGCACGCTATGTGGGCGAAATGGACATCAATGGCCAATTACGTCGCCCCAAAGTGTGGTTTGAAGTAGATGTAAACAACAAAAAAGAGTTTAATGAAACTCGTGTGGTGCAATTTGCCAGCCCCATCCCCATAGGGTACAGACAACTTGACGCCGAGCGCTGGCCCACAACTCGCTATAATCTACTCACTTTTTCTTCAAAAGCTGCACAAGATCGCGCCGCTGGTTGCTTGCCTTATGAAGTAACTGTTCGCCTTGTTGTTTCAGAAATAATATGGGATGAAAAAGTAGATAGAGATGAAGGCGAGTATCTCATTGAAAGTATTACCAATAAACATGGTGACTTTGTAAGTGAAACCGACTTATGTATTCGTTTACAAACACTGCCCCTCGATGAAGGTTACTGGCTTGATACCGGTATTATTAGCAATGCTTAGGTGAAGAACCTGAGGAGATATATATGCAACCAGAAGATCATATACTAGCAAATCACTGCCAAGGCTTACAGCAAAATACGCAACAAGCCTTACAATGGATAAATGCCAATGCAGAGCTTTTAGGCAAGGAACACGACTCCATACACGCACAACTTCGCCGTGCCGGGCGTGCTTTTCATAAATGCCAAGCTGCGGCCCAGCGTAAAATGTGTGTGGGTGTATTTGGAGAAAGCCAAGCGGGAAAGTCTTATCTTATCTCTGCTTTGGCTCGTGACGCACAAGGTACACTTATTGCTAACTTTAGCGGCCAAGAGCATGACTTCATTAGTGAAATAAACCCTCCTGGGGGAAAGGAATCCACGGGTCTTGTGACCAGGTTCACCACAACAGCCCCGGAAAATACGCCACAAGGGCATCCCATTCGCTTACGCTTACTTACTGAGTGTGACATAGCACGTATTTTAGCCAATACCTACTACGCCGACTGCGATCATGTGGAAAGCCCTGATTTAGAAAAAGTATTGGCTGAACTGGCAGTCGTTGAATCATTATATAATGCCTCAAATGCCCCTGAAGTAAGTTCCGACGACGTGGAAGAATTGCGCGAATATGTTGTTCATAACTTCGCCTCGCGTCCTCGTGTGCAGCTTTTGCAAAAGGCTTATTGGCAGCGCGCTACCAAGTTAGCCCCCGGCCTCACTTTGCAGGGACGTGCTAAACTTTTTTCAATCATTTGGGACAATATACCTGAATTTACCGAACTTTTTGAAAATCTTTGCGGTATTTTACAAAACCTTGCATACGCAGAAGAAGCCTATTGCGCCATTGAAGCTCTTATCCCGCGCGATTATAGTATCATTGATGTAAGCTTACTCAGTGATTTATTACAAAAAAAGTCCAATGGCACCGATATGCTAACCCTTGTGGGCAATAACGGTAAAACTGCCCAAATTCCGCGCACCCTGGTGACAGCCCTTACAGCAGAAATCACCATTCCCATGAAGGAAAAGCCCGATGATTTCTTTGATCATACAGATCTTTTGGACTTTCCGGGATATCGCTCACGTGAGCAATACAGCGATGTGCGCCGTGAATTGCAGCGCGATGGCGCCTTGGAAACTCTCTTTTTACGCGGAAAAGTGGCCTATCTTTTTGAAAGATATTGCGCAGAAAAAGAACTCACAAGTATGCTC
This sequence comes from uncultured Desulfovibrionaceae bacterium, assembly GCA_964370835.1. Taxonomy (GTDB): domain Bacteria; phylum Desulfobacterota; class Desulfovibrionia; order Desulfovibrionales; family Desulfovibrionaceae; genus CAYJAD01. Next base: position 43,708 of record CAYJLO010000002.1, on the reverse strand, counting down.
CTTTGTGTGGGACCCAGCAATCAAAATGTGAAGGATTTACCGCGAGCTGTACAATACTGGATTGCCAGCACACATGGTGAAACTCCGGAACGTCGTGCCCAATCTAATTCCAGTCCAGCACTTTTCTTTATCCTTTCCAAAATGGATGTGGAATTCACCAAAAATAAGGGAACGCCTTCCGTCAGTGAACGCTGGACTGTGCGTTTTAATGCTTCTTTGCTTGAGCCTTATGGACAAAGTTACGATTGGCCCACCAATTGGGATGGAAAAAAAGCCTTTAATAATGTGTTTTTACTACGCAACCCCAACGTATTCAACGATGCTATTTTTGATTATGACGGCGATAAAGAAACAGGTATTCGTCCCGATCAAGAAAAGCATGTGGAAGAATTACGCCAAGCCTTTTTGTCTTCTCCGCATACCAAAAGTCATGTGGCAGATCCAGAAACAGTTTGGAACGCTGCCATGCAACTGAATGATGGCGGCATAAGCCTTTTACGCACTGCCCTGCGCCCTTTATGCAATCCATCCCTCAAACGTGAACAAATTGCTGTTACCTTGGCTCAAACCATGGAAAAAGTGCAAGCAGTTCTTGGACCGCATTATAAAAGTGACGATAAAGAAGAAGAACGTAAGCGTAAAGACGCATTAGCTCGCAAGCTAGCTGGAATTCTAGCTAAAATCATAGAATCCCAACGCTTCGGTGAATTTTTGCGTGCTTTTCAGGTACTTGATCACGACTTACATGCCCTGTACTTTAAAGCTGAGCAAGAACGCCTCCATGAAGGTGAAAGTGGTGCTGCTGTGGTGGGCGAAAGAGTGGTTGCAGATTCTTTATTGGATGATCTTTTCGATGGGCCAGATCCTGACGAAAGCGAAAGTGTACAAAATGATGCTCCTCAAGTACCCATGTACCAAGATGAAGCCTCACGTTTCACCGATATTGTTATTCAATTTTGGATAGAACAAATGCGCGAGCTTTCAGCCAATGTAAAGGCACAGCAGTACTTTAAATTTCCAGAGCGTGAATGGAATCAATTATCACATGAATTTATTCTAGCCTTGGGACGGTGCCAAGTGGCCGCAAAAATGACTGAAGCTCAGCGGCGCGTATCCAGTTATGGCAATATGGCCAGAGAGCAACTTGTGTGGAAACAAGTGAGCCTTGCAGCAGACTCATTAAATGCTTTTGTGAGCTGGCTCGGTTTAGATCCACGTTTTAACGATCAAAGCGCGCGCACCATACTTATAAAAGGCAATCCCATTGCAGTATTTGCACCGCCCAAACCTCATTCCTTGCCCTTCTTGTCTGAAGATGCAGTGCCTTATGATCGCACCTACTATCAAGATTGGCTTAGGGCTTTTGTACACACGCTACAAGCCAATGTGGACTGCGCAGAAGGTGGTTCATTCAATCGTGAGCAAAACACCCTCTTGGGCACCATTTTACAGCAATATCAAATGCCAGTTCTCTAATATAAGGAAATATCATGCCAGTAGAATTTACTCCAGATCCCCATAAAGGCCCAGGCCATGGCATCATTACTGTAAGCCCTTTGACGTGCGATGCAGAGCCCACCTTCGCCTTAACCAATGCATCCACACAAGACTGCCTCTCTCCTGAGGGCTGGCAAAGTGCAGAAGTATTTATGCACCCTCAAGCATGGGATTGCACCAATGAACAATTGCGTCTTGCTGTGGGGCCCGAAGTGGTGGATCACCTAGACAGCCTTGATTTGTACAGATTACAAATTAAAGAAGCTACCGGAAATATTACTATTCACACGCTTGCCATATCAGATATTATCCACTCATCCATGGTGGGTGGTCAAGGCATGGGCCATGTGCAAATGGCAGCCCCTGTGGCACCTGTTGTGGAAAAAGAGCCAGAACCAACCCCTGAGCCCGCTCCACAACCAGAACCAGCTCTTGAGCCTGATCCACTGCCAGAAATGACCATGGCACAAGAAGAGCCTGCGAAAAAAAATATGCTCCCTGTCATCCTTGGAGTGGTGCTTCTTTGTGCTCTTTTGGGTGCAGGGCTTTGGTGGTATCTTTCACAGCAAGATGCTGAGCAATTACCAGACACCACACAAGGTGAAGAAGTGCAACCTTCTTCAAATGAAGATGACGCACAAAAGGCAGAAGAAAACGAACAGGAGGCCGCACAGCCACAAGAAAATGCGCCACAATCCCCTGCTGAAAATGCCGATGCCGCCTCTTCACAAAGCAGTGCAGCAACGCTTAGCCCCATGGATTCTGCTCGCGAACTTTTACGTCAAAATGATTCAGGGGAAAAAAGCCACACCTTGGCCACAAGCTTGCAAGCACAAGCACAAAATGATGCTAAGGCACAAGATGCAGTCTTTTTACTCTTTGAAGATGCCGCTCAAAAAGGTGTTTCCACAGCCATGACAGCCTTGGCCGGGTATTATGACCCAAGTCACGAAGGTGCCAAAGGTAGCATTAGCCCCGATCCACAAGAAGCGTATGCATGGTATACCAAGGCCGCGCAAGCTGGTGATGCTTCTGCCAAAGAGCATTTAGCACGTTTACAAACATGGGCTACACAAGAAGCACAAAAAGGCGATGCCACCGCTAAAAACCTTTTACAAATGTGGAAATAAGGACAATATTCTATATATGTTACGTTATATTTGTCTTATGATTCCTTTACTTTGCACTCTCTCGAGTCAAAGCTTTGCTCAAGAAGCCACTGCGCAGAAACCTTCCAAAGGGGTGCTGCAGCTGTGTGTTGTGGATAATAGCCCTCCCTATGTGTTTTTTGATAGTACACACAAAAGACATGGATTTGATATGGATGTGCTTGAAGCTTTAGAGTTGCCTTATCACCTTGAATTTACTTCCACTGATATGGCTACAGGGCTTGCCATGCTAGATCAAAATAGCTGCCAGATGCTTCTACTAAGCACCTTAATAACACCAGAGTTGGAAGAAAGGTATTTTGTTTCTCGCTCGCATTTACAATCCAACATAAAAGCCCTTGTATTGAAGGAAAGCCCTTTACAAGATATAGATGCCTTATCTTTCAGCATTTTAGGGGTATTACGCGGTTCTTCAGCAGAAAAATTTGCTTTTGAAGAGCTAAAAGATAGCACCATTATTGCTCTTAAGCATAAGAAAACTTTGTTTGATTTGCTTTTGAGTGGAAATGTTGAAGCTTTGCTGGGTGATGAACTTAATCTTCGCCCCTTGGAAGAACATTACAAACAAATACATTTACTTAAAGAATCACTTCAAGTATTAAATTATGGCTATGTGTTTTCTAAAGAGAATGAGGCACTTAGCGCAGAGGTTTCAGCTCGTTTGGAACAAATACAACAAAATATGGCACTCACCAAATTGTATGATAAATGGTTTGCCAAAAGAAATATTGACGCTGTTCAAGAACAATAAAGAGAATTAACTATTATGTGGGAGTTACCTCATGCGTAAATTTGTATGTACACTTTTAACTATGTCCTTCCTATGCGTTGCACATATGTCAGCTTTGGCAGCCACCCCTCTATTACAAGAGGGTAAAAAATCGCTGTATCAACGCGTCATAAGCCACCCCAATGCACATTTATTACAAAGTCCCAATGCCTCAGCCACTGTGGTGCAGGAAAATGTAAAACCTTTCACGGTGCTCTATGTCTATGGTAAACAAGAAGGTTGGCTTCACGTGGGTCCTTTGGGTACTGGCCCGCAAGGCTGGCTTGAGGAAGCTAAATCCACAGCTTGGAACCAATCCTTAACCTTACTTTTTACAGATAGAAGCTCACGCAATCCCTTGCTCTTTTTCAAAAATGAGCAAGGCCTTATGGATATTTGCACTTCCACCCAAATGGAAAAAAAGTTAGCTGAAATTCAAAAAGCCGTTGTGGCAAAAGATACTACAATACTAGACGCTTCCAATGTGGTAGCCACAGAACCCTCTGAAAAAGAAGGGGCCGTGGATGCCAACCGCTTTTACCTCATGCCCATTTTGGCCATGAATGATCCTTTTGAAGGGGTAAAATTCTTGGAAGTGGCTTCCATAGATCCAGGTGCCACTAAGGATGCAGAAAAAAAATCCTCTCCGCGCACCGCCATTGCTTTTGTTATTGATACCACCATTTCCATGAAACCATACATTGACCAAAGTCTTAATGTTATGCGTTCGGTCTATGATCAATTGGAAGAAGCTAAACTACACGATGACGTGGCCTTTGGTGTGGTGGCTTTTCGTAGCAGCCCAGAAGCTAAACCCGGCACGGAATATGAAAGCCGTGTAGTCAGCGATTTGGTAACGGCAAAAGATCGCACCATGTTGGAAACAGAATTGGCCAAAGTGAAAGAGGCCAGCTCTTCCACCCACACCTTTACGGAAAACTCTCCGTCCGGCATAAAAATGGCTTTAGACAGCCTTTCTTGGGATGAATACAATACGCGTATGCTTATTGTCATTACTGATGCCGGCCCACTCCCCCCCACTGATCCTTATGCCACGGTGAAAATGGATATGCCAGAGCTAGCTGACTATGCGCGCACCAAGGGCGTACGTGTTTCTGCGTTGCATATTAAATCTCCCAAAGGAAAGAAGGACCATGGCCAAGCTGAGCAAGCCTATCGTTTACTCACACGCCTTTCAGATAATCGCTCCAATTATCTTTCCGTCAATGCCGCTACAGTGCAAGAAGGGGTAAAAAATTTTGATACCGCATCCACAGCCCTTACTTCCGGCATTGTAACCATGGTGCAAATGACACTTGATGGTAAGCTCATCACAAAACCAAGCACAGAACAAAGTAAAAATTTATCGGCCGAAGAAGAAGCTAAAAACATGGCTGCAGCCTTGGGCTACGCCATGCAATTGGAGTTTTTTGGTAAGGTAAATGAAGCTCGTGCTCCTTCCGTAAAGGATTCTTGGATTGCCGATATGGACTTACAAAAACTTGCCAAAGGCGAGCAAGCCTCCACAGTGGAAGTGGCCGTACTGCTTACAAAAAACCAACTGAATGATTTAAGTCAACAACTTAACATTATTATTGACAACGCTGAACGTACCAAAAAAACCGATGCTAAAGATTTTTTCCAAGGTATTTTGTCCGCTTCAACACGCGCAGCTCGTGACCCCAACAGCCCCATGCCGCAAGGGCAAAATCTTTCGCAGCTGGGAGTGCTTGGTGAATTTTTAGAAGGACTTCCCTATAAAAGTGATATCATGTTACTGCGCGAAGAAGATTGGTACCGCATGAGCATTGGTCAACAAACCACTTTCATTAATAGATTAAAGTCCCGCTTAGCTCGTTATGAAGAATACGACAAAGATCGTAGCCAATGGGAAAGCTTTGGTGCCGCCAATCCCGGCGATTGGATGTACCGTGTGCCTTTAACCATGTTACCGTAACGTTTATTGTAGCGTAGTTATTTTGGGGGATGGTTGTGTATAAAAGCAAATCATCCCCCATTTTCATATGGCGCCTTGCGCTTAAAAACAAAGCACTAAAATGATGAATACTATCATAGATATACAAAAGTTACATAAAAGTCATGGCTTAGGTGAAGGCTTTTCCTTACATGTGCAAAATTTTCATGTTGCACGAGGAGAACTGGTGGCCTTGGTGGGTTCCAGTGGTTGTGGTAAAAGCACAGCATTGGATATTTTATCCACTGCCCTTGAACCGCAGTTGGAAGCAAATAGCATTTTTTCTTTTTGCCCTTTGGATATGCCTTTGGACATTGTCGCCTTATGGAAAAAAGGGCAACAAAGCACCCTTGCGCAATTACGCCAAAAGCATATTGGTTATATTTTACAAACAGGTGGCTTACTCCCCTTCTTAAATGGTCTTGAAAATATTGCCCTTTGTTGTACGCAAAAACAACATAGAGAAAATCTTGAACAGTTGGCCGAACAATTGGATATTTCACATCTTTTACAAAAAAAGCCTGCTCAAATGTCTGTGGGTGAAAGACAACGCTTTGCCATTGCTCGTGCCCTTATCCATGAGCCACAGCTTATTTTAGCCGACGAACCTGTGGCATCTTTAGACCCTTATAATGCACAAATGGTACTTGAGCTTTTCACATCCATAGCGCGCGAAAAACAGATTTCCGTGGTGATGGTGAGCCATTTTCCAGACACGGCAAAAGCAGCCGGATTTCGTTTGGTGAGTACAAAAGTCACTCGAGAAGAGGGACGTATTTATGCCCACTTAAGCGATATAAATATACAAGAAAGCCCTCCAAAACCTGTGACTATTCATGGTATAGCCCCTGTGGGAAGCCTTGGTAAAGGGAGTGGTACATGTTAGCAAAATCTTGTCTTCTTGCGTATAAGGATTATTGTCATGAAAGATTATTATCCGCATGCGCTGTCCTATCTTTGGCCGCTGTACTTACTCCATTACTGGTTTTATATGGGGTGAAATATGGCATCATCACCACCATGACCGACAGGTTGCAAAACAACCCTCATAATTTGGAAATTATCCCCGTATCCAGCGGAAACTATACCCCCACATGGATTCAAAAAATGGCACAAAATCCTCATGTGGGCTTTATCTTGCCCAAAACACGTTCCATTGCCGCCACCATGGATATACGCCCATGGGGAGAAAGTAATATGTTAAAACGTATAACCGCTTCCTTAGAACCCACAGGCCCGGGTGATACCTTACTTGAGCCGTATATGCCTACATTGGAAGACTCTTCAGCTGTGGAACAAAAAAAGCAACAAAAAGACATTGCTGAAAATGCCTCTAAAGAAAAAAATTTGCCTGAAACAGTCGCGGAAGACCCATCCAAGGCAGTCTTTACGCAAAAACCAGATGATGCTTTTAGTATCACCCTTTCGGCAGAAGCTGCCCGCAAGCTAGGCGCCGCGGCCCATAGCCTTTTGCAAGGGCAGGTGGAAAGACTACATAAGGGTAAAGTGGAGCGTGCCACGGTGCGCCTTTGGGTGCGTGCGGTACTGCCCCTAGCCATACAGCAAAAAGATGTGGCCTTTGTGCCCTTAGCTCTCTTAGAAGCCACGGAAGATTTTCGCGATGGACGTCAACCTTTGGAAGATGCTCGTTTAAGCAAAGAACAAGGCTGGACAGGAGATCCTGCCCCCAGCACAGAGCGTATTTATCCGGCTTTTCGTTTGTATGCCAAGAACTTGGACGCTGTTACGGCATTACGCAGCTATTTTACTGAAAAATCCATTGATGTCTATACCAAGGCAGAGGAAATCGCCACGGTAAAAGCTTTGAATACATCACTTAACCTTATTTTTGCCCTCATTGGTAGTACTGCGGCTTTGGGCTTTTTAGCTTCCACCGCCAGTCATGCCTTGGCGGCCGTTCGCCGTAAAGAACGCTATCTTGGTATTTTACGGCTTGTGGGCTATGATGGCATGGATATTATGATTTTCCCGCTCTTTCAAAGTTTTTTAACGGCGGTGTTGGGCTCAACCTTGGCGGCAACTCTTTATGGGCTTGCAGCATACTTTATTGATTATCTTTTTGCGCAAAGTCGTCAAGATGCAGAAGAAATATGCTCTTTACCGCCAGAACACTTTGCTTTAGGCTTTTGTATTGTTCTTGCTTTATCGCTTATGGCTACCTTTATACCAGCCACCAAAGCCGCTAAAATAATACCTTCGGAGGTTATTCGTGATATCTAATGCTACCATTATACGTGTACTCGGTGCATGCCTTATGAGCTCTCAATTGCTCTTGACTCCGGCATACGCAGCTTTAACCCTCAAAGGCAGTGCATCCTCCGAAGAAGGTTTTAACCCTGCCCCCGCCGTGGGAGATATTGGCTTACCCATGCCTTGCGATATGTCCATGATGTTTAAAATTGTGGGCGTGCCTGCCAAAGGCTTTTTATGGGATATGAGCACACGCTTTGGGTATGATAATGCCAAAAGTGAAGACCGAGCCTATTATGACAGTCGCCACACAACAACCCTCGCGGCTCCATTTGCCCAAAAGGACTTACCCAGTGCTTGGCAGCCCCATGCTCCCAAGGGAGATTACCTGTATTACCTTATGGGTAAATATGAAGTGACAGGCCTACAATGGGATGCTGTTATGCAGGAAACCTGCCCTGCTCCCTCGGCGGAAAATGTTCGCCCCAAAACTGATATTACGTGGTATGAAGTCATGACATTTACCGAAAAATATATGACATGGCTTTTAAAAAATCATCCTCAAAGCTTACCTGCTTTTCATAATGATACGCGCAATGTTGGTTATTTGCGCCTGCCCACGGAAGTGGAATGGGAATACGCCGCCAGAGGTGGACACACCACCACAGCACAACAATTTTTAGAACAAGACTTTTTTCCCTTGGAAGAAGGTGAAGATTTTGGCAATTATGCTGTTTTTCGTCCAGAAACAGCCACTCGTATTGAAGAGAACCCTTTACGCATAGGCTCACGCAAAGCCAATAAATTGGGCCTCTACGATACCGCCGGCAATGCGGCGGAAATGGTCATGGATGTATTTCGTTTTTCCCTAGGTGGTCGCCTGCACGGCTCAGCTGGCGGATATATTCGTAAAGGCGGAAGCTTTCTTTCCGGTTTAGAAGAAATCTACCCCGGTAGACGTGAAGAAGTGGCTTTCTTTCAAGTGGATGGCCCTGTTTCTTTACGAGACATGGGCTTTAGATTAGCCTTGTCCGGCATCAATACCCCCGGCGGTAATAGACAAGAAGTTTTACAAAATGAATGGGCAAAAGCTGGGGAACAAGGTGCGCTTTTACTCAATACCAAAAACAATCCTTTGGACGAAATTGATCGCCTCATTGCCCATAGTACCAATGAAACAGAAAAGAAAAACTATCAGCATTTGCGTAATATATTAAAAGAAAATAATATTGCTTTTGAAAGACAACAAATGCTTACGGCCACATCTGAGATTCGTAATATGGCCTTTCTCATTGAGTCGGTGCAAAATTTTGCTTCACGCATTGCCATTATCAAAGGAGCCATTGCCAACTTTGAAAGGGTGAAAAAAGAAGGTGCCAAAAAGGGCATCTCCACCACCGCCGATAGCAGTATCAAAAAGGCGCGTGAGGGTATTGCTGATTTTGAAAGTGCCATTAAACAAACCACGCAATTCTATAAAACTAAAGTGGAAGATTTGCGCGCTCAAGATACAACCTTAATTAACGAAGCGTTAACGCAAGTTAAAAAGGATTTAAATGCCACCAAGGATACGTTTAACCAAGATATGTTGAAAAATCTTTTGCTCTTTGAAAAACATTTATTGGCTTTGCGTGCCAATAACTACAAAGCCTTAACCATAGAACAATTACAAAAAGATATACTCAAAAAATAAGGAGCGTCACATGAAAAGCTTAGGTTGGATAGGAACAGGTATTATGGGGCTTTCCATGGCCTCGCACTTACGCAAGGCTGGCTATGAACTCACCATCTACAGCCGCACCAAGGAAAAAGCCGCTCCTTTATTGGAAATGGGCGCCACTTGGGCTCAAAGCCCCAAAGAAGTAGCGGAAAAATCCGACGCTGTTTTTTCCATTGTGGGCTTTCCCAGTGATGTGGAAGAAGTTATGCTGGGAGAAAAAGGTGCTTTGGCAGGTTTAAAACCCGGCGGTATTGTGTGCGATATGACCACTTCATGCCCCAATTTGGCAGAGCGCATCGCCATGCAAGCCTCCCAAAAAGGTTGCTATTCCTTAGATGCTCCGGTGACAGGCGGTGATGTGGGTGCTAAAAATGCCACTCTTTCCATTTTTGTGGGCGGTACTAAGCAAGCCTATGACGCACTATTTCCTTGTTTTGAAGCAATGGGAAAAACCATTGTGCATTGCGGAGATTCCGGACTTGGACAAAAGGCAAAATTAGCCAATCAAGTGGCCATAGCAGGGGTCATGTTTTCCGTATGTGAATCCCTTCTCTTTGCCAAAGAATGCGGCCTAGATGTGGCCACATGGCGCGAAACCGTTGTGAACGGCGCCGCCGGCAGCACAGCCATGAACGTATTAGGTAAACGCCTCGTGGATAAAGACTATAGTCCGGGATTTTTTGTGGAACATTTTCGCAAAGACCTTGGCTTATGCATAGATGAATGCCGTCGCATGAACTTAAGTCTTCCCGGCCTTACCTTGGCAGAGCAAGCTTATAGATTGCTTGAAGCTCAAGGCCATGGCAAAGACGGCACACAAGTGCTCATTCAAGGTCTTGCAAGGCTTTCAGCAAAAGAATGGTAGATAAAAACTTTACATAAAATATAATATATAGATTACTTAATTGAACCGTCTGCATAACTTCTGCTGATCACTCAAACACCTTGCATCAAAACATAAGCCCCTTGAGTAACTACATTCAAGGGGCTTATGCTTAAAACATGCTAAAGCACAGTGGAAATTATTTTTTTGCTACTAAAAGACGCTCTTGATAGATGGCTACAGCTTGTGCTGTGTGAGTAAGGCCATGATAAAAAGAAAATAAAGCCAAAATCTTTTCTGCTTCATACTTACGGAAAAGACCTTCTTCACGTACAGTGGCAAAGCGAATGGCTCTATCTTCCACAAGAGCTTGCAAAGGCAATGGTGCTGGCTGATTTTGGTCGGCCATCCAGCGTAAGGTATTGGTTAAAGCTTCGGCCACTTCTATAATAATTTTACCAATATCTTCATTTACCTCTACTCCACCCTCCGTTTCTAAGGCATCCATCATGGTGGAAATATACATGCGCAATTCATCCAAAAGACGTACACTGTGCGGCAAAAGAGGATATTCTCTGTAAATATGTGCCAACTCGTAGTTGCGCACTTTATAAAACTGTTGTGTATTATTACTTATTTGATTCAGTAATCGAAACATGGAGCGCTGCGATACCTTGCGTTCCCTATGCAAAATATCATGGGTCATTTTTTCTATTAGATCTGCCGTTTGCGTGAAATGCGTGCGTGTGGCATTTTGCACTTCCGCCGCCGCAGAAGCCGGCCAGAGTAAGCCTGAAACTAACAAAGCAGATATACTACCTATGGCCATTTCCAACACACGATTTAACGCAAAAACTAAAATACCGGAATCTTGTTCATAACCAAGCAGTAAAACGAAAACAGCCGTGACTCCGGCAGAACGAAAACGCTCTTCCCATAACTCCATAAAAGCACAAATGGGCACCACAATGGCAATGCCCATGACACGTCCCTCCAAGGTGTGTGGCATGAGCACTGAAAAAGTAAGCCCCATGAAGGCCCCAAAAAAAGTACCAAAAAGACGTAGTAAGCTTATCTCCAGCGAAGAAGACATATGTATCTGCATGACCATGAGAGTCGCTAATGGTGCCCATAAACTATACTCTAAGTCTAAAAGCTCCGCCGACACATAGGCCAAAATACAAGCCAAGGTCACTTTTATACTATAGCGAAAATTCCTTTTTGTAGAAGCTTTTATGAATTTCTCTGGCAAATTATACCAAGAGTTAAAACTAAAAGCATGGGAAGATCCCATAAAAAAGGAGCGAAACCACGTGGAAAAAAAACCTTGAGCTTTACGCTTACTTGCCATGAATTTTCCTTTTTTTAGCTCTCCTTATCAACAGCCGCACTAGGCGTATACGCTGTAATCAAGTGAGATAATTTATCTAAATTTGCTTCAGTATCAAACATGCGACTCACACGTTCCTTGGCATTTTGCGCCATACGCAAAGCATTTTCTCTGTCTGCCACCATGGTTTGCACCGCATGTGCTAAAGCTTTTGCATCTCTTTCAGGCACTAAAAGCCCTGTTTCCCCGTCGATAACTGCATCTTTCATACCAGCTATGTCAGTGCCTATGACAGGCAAGCAATGATGCATGGCTTCCATGACCACGTTTGGCAAACCGTCGGAGCAAAGCACTTTCTCTTTTACAATACTTGGCATCACAAAAATATCACTTTCCATGATGTGACGTGAAATACCATCGTGAGTTACAAAGCCAAGCATGTTGACCTCCTGTTCAAGGCCCTGATCTACTATGCGCTTTTCCAATTTAGAACGCCAAGCCCCATCGCCAATGATGGATAACTTAACCTTAACACCGTTGTCTTTAAGCAAGCGCACTGCATCAATAAGATAATGAAAGCCCTTTGTTTCAATAAGACGTCCAATGGCTAACAATTTGTACGGTGCCTGCATGGGCACAAAAGCCTTGGGGCAGTTTTGCATGGTGGCAACATTATACACAAGATAGAGTTTATGATGTTCACTAGCAGGCACAAAAGATTCTAAATATGGAATATTAAAACGTATATTGGCACGTGCAAAAGCACAATCCATGAGTTTTTCTTGTAAAAAGCCATCCGGTGGACGAATATCTCCAGCATGTACCGAAAAAGAATACGGTATGCCGTCAAGTTTATGCACCACCCATGCTGCCGTGGCAGGGCCATTGGCCCACGCAGCATGCATATGCTCAATACCAAGGGCTTTACAACGTTCAGCCAAGTAAAATCCAGCAAATGCGGCCCATATGCTTTCTAAATGCATTTCTGCATTGCGCCAGCGCTTAAAAAGAAGCGTGCGCAACAAAAAAGCACTTTTTTTAGGCTCTCGCACAAATCGTTTGGCTGTGGCCCAAAGAATACGGCCCGTATTTGCCATGCCAAAGTGCTCTATGGGCACGGCAGTATCTCGAATATGCGGCGCTAAATTTTTATTTTTTCGCGCATATAAAGTTATAACAGAAAGAGGTAATTGCCTCTTATGTAAACCTTCAATTTCATAAAAAACAAAAGTTTCCGATGAAAGGGGAAACCAATGAGATAAAAAAAGCGTACGGGGAAAAGTTTTATCTGTGGGAGGCATGGCCTTTCCTAATCCATCAATATTTTCAAGCATGTTATATCCTTTTAGGCGTGTAATCAAAAAATCTCAATCTCTAAGGCCTTGTCTTGTATGCTGAAAAATGCCCATTGGCAATAACCTTCATACAGCCTCTAAATATATTTTTTCATATCCAACTATTTTAGACAGGTAAAGTATTTTACTATAATAATTTTACAACTGAGCTTTAAATTCTTTAGCTCATATGTAAACCTAAGTCTCGGGAAACCTCGCTAGTAATATAAATTTTCATATCTTTGTCACGGTTTATGATGGAATATTTTTTCAATGTAATGCCAAGTACATGACTTGCTTTAAGGAACTTTTATGATTATATATATGCCTTAACTGCAATATACTTCATACAATCAAATGCACTTTTGAAAAATAAGGACTCTCCATGCAATTATCCATTGATTATTCCTCCATTACACAGATTTTCAATAAGGCACAAGAACAAGGGCGCGATTATCTTTTCGAGTATGAAGTATACGAAATTCTCGCCCTGTCAGGCGCAGAAACACCGCCCAAAACCCTTGTTATTCCCAGACATTCCCGCCCCACTGAAGATGATTTGGCAGGCTTTCATGGTGACAAAATTGTACTCAAAATCGTCTCCCCCACCATTGTGCACAAAACAGAAGCCCATGGCGTGCGCATTGTTCCCCTAAATTCAGATACTGTACGTGCAGCCGTGCGACGTATGTTTTATGAAGTACCAGAAACCTTTGCAAGCCTCGTGGAAAGACATAGCCATTACGCCCCTGAAAAATATCAAGGCCTTAAGGGAGATGATTTACTTTTTGCCATTCAAAAAGATGTGGTGGGGGTTATGCTTACACAATATATGCCGCCAGATTCCCACGCTTTTGGCAATGAGCTCATTGTTGGGCTGCGTCATAGTAGAGAATTTGGTACCATAATTAGCGCCGGCCTTGGGGGTACAGACACAGAGTTGTATGCCAAGCGTTTTCGCAAAGGTCAAGCCATTGTGGCAGCCTCGGTGGAAATGATGGATGGAGAAGCCTTTTTTCATCTTTTCCGTAAAACCATTTCATATCAAAAGCTTGCCGGCTATACTCGCGGGCAAAAACGCATTGTGAGCGATGAGCAGCTCATGGAATGTTTTGCCTCCTTCATTGATATGGGAAAATACTTTTCCACACAAAACCCCAATGCACCGTTTATTATAGAAGAGTTAGAAATAAATCCCTTTGCTTTTAAAGACTATTTAATGATTCCTCTGGATGGACTCTGTCGCTTCTCTTTGCCTCAACCTGCAAAACAAGGGCGCCCCATACATAAAATACACAATCTACTTCACCCTCAACGCATTGGTATCATGGGGGCCTCTGCCAGCCGTAAAAATTTTGGCCGCATTATTTTGGATAATATTAAAGAATCAGGCTTTGCAAAAGAAAACATTACCCTCTTCCATGAAAAAGAAAGCTCCATTGAAGGCATACATTGCCTTCCCCATGTTCAAGCCTTATCCCAGCCTTTGGATCTCTTAGTCATGGCTGTGGGCGCAGAAACCTTACCAGAGCTTGTGCCGAGCATCATTGAAGAAAATGCTGCGCATTCGGTGATGCTCATTGCCGGAAGCATGGGCGAAACAGATGAGAGCGTGGAAAGGGCAGAAAAGGTTATGCATGCCATCGAGCAAGGTCATACCAAGGAAGATGGCGGTCCCATATTTTTGGGGGCCAATTGCATGGGCGTTGTTTCACGTCCTGGTGTGTATGATACATGGTTTATTCCCAAGGATAAATTCCCATCCCTTGGGGATAAAAAAATGCATAGAGCGGCCCTCATTAGCCAAAGTGGCGCCTTTATGTTGCATCGCATGAGCCAGATGCCCTCTCTTTCGCCAGCCTATATGATTTCCATGGGTAATCAATCTGACCTTACCCTTGGAGATATGCTCACATATTTTAGCACACAAGATCATGTGGATGTTATTGCTGTCTATGCCGAAGGCTTTAAGGATGGTGACGGTTTAAGCTTTGTTCGCGCAGTGCAAAAGGCCGTTCATGCTGGGAAAATGGTTATTTTCTATAAAGCTGGACGTACCATAGAAGGAAAAAATGCCACCAGCGGGCATACGGCATCTCTTGCCGGTGACTATATGGTTTGCGAAAGCTGCGTTCGTGAAGCAGGTGCCATCGTGGCGCGAACCTTTACAGAATTTCAAAATGTATTCATGTTGGCAGAACACTTGCATCATAAACATATTGGAGGCAGACGCCTTGCGGTGGCCAGCGGCGCTGGCTTTGAAGCTGTGGGCATGGCTGATTCCATTCAATCCGATGAATACAGCATGACCTTAGGAAAGTTTAGCACAAGCTGCACAGAAAAAATCCATGCCATTTTAGAAGAAAACAAACTTTCAAAGTTGGTAACAGTACAAAATCCCTTAGATATCAACCCTGCCTCCAATGACAAGATGCACATAGACATTGCTAAAGCTTTACTGGAAGATACAGGCATTGACGCTGTGGTACTAAGCTTTGGGCCTTTATCCCCTGTTACCCATACCTTAGCACCTGGATCAGATATATTAGCATACGATGCGGAACAAGGCATGGTCCCCTTGGCACAACAGCTCATGGAGAATCTACCGCAAAATTGCATAAAACCTCTCATTGGTATAGTGGATGGCGGCGCTTTATTCCATGCATATAGGCAAGCCCTTGTACAAGTGGGTATACCCATTTTTAGCGTTTGCGATGAGGCCATAGCCGCTTTGTCTCTTTATATGGAAGCAAGGCTAAAAAGCCAACAATGCTCCTGTTCTCAAGGATAACTTTTTCAAGGAGGTAGTTATGAGGTGGCATATCAGTGCTTTGCTAGGTATTCTGTCTCTTTTTTGCTTTTCTTGCACACTCCATAGACAAACAGACTCCACAGACACAGTACGCCAAAACATAGAAACAGCTCAATCAAAACAGGGCTTTATAGAACGCAGAATATACACCAACACATTCTCGCTTTATGCCCTTTTGCGTCCGGCACACGCCATTGCCCATACAATACATGTTTATATAGAAGGAGATGGTTTAGCATGGCTAACTCGTCATAGGCCCTCTAAAGATCCCACGCCCACCAAAAGCACCACGCTTGATTTGGCAAAACATGACCCCAGCAACAATGCTGTGTTATACTTAGCTAGACCTTGCCAATACATGTCATCGGATGTCATGGGCCTATGTTCAAAAAAATATTGGACATCGCATCGACTTGCTCCGGAAGTTATCCAAGCCCTAAACGAGGCCATAGACCAAATAAAGGCAGAAGTACAAGCAAAGCATGTGGTGCTTATTGGGTACTCTGGCGGCGGTGCTGCAGCGGCTTTGGTGGCTTCTCATCGCTCAGATGTGATTTTTCTTGGTTCGGCCGCCGGTAATTTAGACATTCACGGCTGGACCTCTTGGCATAAGGTAAGTAAATTAACAGGATCACAAGATCCCATGCGCATTACACATGCTATTCAACATATTCCACAGCGTCATGTGAGCAGTTATGATGACAGTATAGTGCCGCCACAAATAAGTGAAAATTTTTGCAATGCTCAACAAAAAATGGAATATTGCCAACAAATTTCAGGTATGTCCCATGGCGGAGATTGGTACACCATGTGGAACTATAGCTATAAATAACGCTTTCTTACCATGGAGGATCAGATGTTTAGAGAAATAGAACGAAAATTCCTTGTACTAGGGGAAACATGGCGTTCTCTAGGCACTTCTTTTGCTTTTTGCCAAGGCTATATATACTCTTCCGAACAGTGCTTTGTACGTATTCGTACCGAAGGAGAAAAAGCCGTACTCACCATAAAAGGCCCCAAGAGCGGTATTGGACGTCCTGAATTTGAATATCCCATACCCATGGAAGATGCTCAAGAGCTCTTAGAAACTCTTGCACATAAGCCCCTCATATATAAAATTCGACATAAAATACCTATGGGAAAACATATTTGGGAAGTGGATGAATTTTGTGGAGATAATGCCGGACTTATTGTGGCAGAGATAGAATTAGAACATGAAAATGAACATTTTGTAAAACCTAAATGGATAGGCAAAGAAGTGACTTTTGATGCGCGTTATCGCAATGCAGCTCTTGCTCGCCATCCCTATAATCAATGGGACGACGAGCAAAAAAAGGGATAATTTAACGACCTTCCATCTTTAAAAGCGTATCAAGTACTTTTAAATCTGCAGAAAAGTCATCAATATCGTTACGTAAAAGGCTTTTATGCTCATGACTAAAGGCTTGTTCTAAGCGTACAAGCACCTCCTTACTATTTTGTAAAGCGGTATCAATATCCTCGCTAGCATTGCTGTTGACTCTGGCTGATCCTGCCAAGCGACAATAATTTTCCAATACAGAGTGCGTAGCCGGTAAGTAACGACGTAAAAACTTTTCTCCGGGCTCTGAGTCTCTTTTATCTTCTTGCATGCAAAGCACAATGGCTTCTGCCGACTGTATAAGAGCCTGTGTGGATGTTTGCATGCTTTTCGGCAAAAGCAATTGCTTGGTGCGCAATTTTGCAATGGATGCCTTATACTCTGCCAAGCGTGCGGCCGCTTGTTGTGCTGAAGCTTGAGCCACGGTGGAGGCCACATGTGCCATTTGTTCTTTTGCCGCATGGACAGCTTGTTTTTTCTTTTCTAATTTGGTGCGTAATTCCCAAAAGGCCATGCCAAGTACAGAAATAAGTGCAAAAGAGCCCAGTAAGAAAACTATGCTGGAGGATGTGGCCAAAAATTTTAGTGCCAACGGCACAAGAAAAACAGCGGTGCCCCATTCAGTACCCATGGAAAAGCGTTTCATGAAAAGTCTTTGCACCCAAGCCTGTGCACCGCCCCAAAATACCGCTTCGGTAAGAGGCATTCCCAAAGCTAAAGAAAGTACCATTTGACAAACACCAAGACCCGCCGGCACCAGCCAGTCCGGCTGTAAACGCGTTTCACGAGCCACAAGACAAATGAGCCCCACATACATGCCCAAAGCCGCAAAACTTGGCACAAAGGACACCACCACCCCTGCACAGAAAAAAGCACTTACATGCACCACAATGCGCAAGCCAAAGCCACGCACATCTTCCATAATTTTATCCATAAAGGAAAGTGATTGTTCTTTTTTTATAGGTTCTGACATGATTTATCCTTAGTAAAAAACTTTTATCATAAAAGTAAGTGTTACGATGAGCCTCTTTTTCTGTCAAGAAAAGTCCGCACTTGTGTCTGAGTGTAGCAAAACCACCTGTCCTGCTCCACCTAATGTGGAACGACGCACTTGTGGAATAAGTCCCTCTGTATGGCAAAAACCTTCCAAAGCGCCATCACCCATAAATTCTTTATACGCTGCATAATGCTCTCCGCCCACAAGGCATTCTACTCCATGCGCCAACCACGCGCTAGGCACATGTAAGTTGCGCTCCGCCAAGCAGTAATCCGCCACAATAACATAAGATGCCACACGTAATAGCTCTTGCATAAGCCTCTTCCCTTGTGCCAAGGGAAAGGTGTGTAAAGCCATGCAAAGAGTAGCCACAGTGATACTTTGCGTAGCCAGCGGAAGCTGTAAAGCGTCACCTTGAATGATACAAGGTTGCTGTATTTTCCCCTGATGATTCTTATATAATAGTTTTTGCGCTGCACAAAGCATAGCTGGACTTATATCTAAGCCAAAACAAAAAGCTTCACTAATTTGTTTATTTTGGCGTTGTAAAAACTCTAAAAAACCACCAGCTCCGCAACAACAATCCAATATACACACAGGTTGCAAAGATGAAGCATCTCCTTCTTGGCCTTTAAGTACATGACCATGAATGATGGAACAGACTTCTTGGCGCAGTCCTTGTAGCACAGGCCCCAAAAGAGGTTCGTACATAGACGCAGCCCTTTGTTCTATAAAGGTACGCATGTTTTTGTTTGCGCCGTCACAAGGAGGGATAAAATATGTTCTTTAGCAATATGCACGGCAGAATCCTTGGGTAAGCTTTCTAAAATACTGTGCAAATACCCTTCTTCTAGCATGATTTTTTTACTGGTTGCAAAGTACATGTCATGTACCCACGAGCCAAGTAACAATTTAAAATCATTAATGTAGACTATATTTGCGTAGGAAGCCAAGCGATTTTGCATAATATCCTCAAGCATGACAGGTGACCAACGCAAGGGTTCATCTTTAGCATAAAAAGTGACGGCATCGTGCTTTTTCTCACCCGGGGCACAAGGAGCAAATTGCGCCGCCATGACGCGTAATATATCTAGTTTATCCGCATCTCGTATGGCACAAGTAATACGCTTTAGCCCCATGTCCAGCCCTTGCGGCAAAGTAAAGCGATTATGCATGGCCACTGCGGCCATGATTTGTTTACGCACATGAGGGCTTTCATCTTGAAGAATGCGCTCTTTTTTTAACACCTTTGCCCCGTGCAGAGCATGATTCACCGAGGCTGTGTCCTTAAAAGTATTATACAAGTGAAATTGCTCAAAACGACCTATATCATGGTACAAAGCCGCCAAAGAACACGCTCTGGCATGCTCTTGAAGCACAGGCTCATGCTCTACCAGAGTTTGCGTGTACTGTAGAACTCGCTGCGTATGTTGTATCTTTAAATGTAGCATGGATGCATCTTGTGTTTTCTCACAAAAACTTTGTGCATAATGTGCAAAAAAATCCTGATGCAATGTAATATCATTTTTCATGAAATATATGTACACGCTAGCCATTTAAGGTGCAAGGGCATTTTCCCCCATGGAGAAAGGCTTGAGCCTGAAAGCCCTTTATGGTATTTTATTTTTTTCACCTTTCAGCCCCCAATATACCATGTCAGACTTTGTACATCTTCATTGCCATACGGAATTTTCTCTCCTGGACGGTGCCATTCGTCTTAAGGATTTATGCAATCGCGCCAAAGACTTTGGTATGCCAGCCGCCGCCATCACCGATCACGGAAACCTTTTTGGCGCCACGCATTTTTATAAACAATGTAAGGATGTGGGTATAAAGCCCATTGTGGGCTGTGAAGTATATGTATGCCACGACCATAAGGATAAAACCTCTGAACTGGCTCGTAAAAGGCATCATCTTGTACTTTTAGCGCAAGATATCAACGGCTATCATAACCTTGTGCGCCTTGTGACACAAGGCTATATGGAAGGGTTTCATTATAAACCACGCGTAGATAAGGGACTTTTACGTAAATATTCTGAAGGCATCATCGCCCTTTCAGCATGCATTGCCGGTGAAATT
Organism: uncultured Desulfovibrionaceae bacterium; assembly: GCA_964370835.1. Taxonomy (GTDB): domain Bacteria; phylum Desulfobacterota; class Desulfovibrionia; order Desulfovibrionales; family Desulfovibrionaceae; genus CAYJAD01. The sequence goes on along the minus strand of CAYJLO010000002.1, from coordinate 23,632 downwards.
CCCCGTGCCATTGAACATGGCGACATGGACAAAGCTCTTTTACTCACGCAAGAGTATGCCGATATATATCCCGATCGCTTCTATTTGGAATTACAAGTCAATGGCTTACAGCAACAAGTCATAGCCAACAATGGGCTTATGGAAATAGCTGAAAAAACAGGAATCCCCTTAGTTGCCACCAATGACTGCCACTATCTTACAGCTGAAGATGTGGAAGCGCATTCTTTGCTTTTATGCATTCAAACGCAAACCAATGTGCATGACCCCAAGCGTATGCAATTTGATTCACATGATTTATATTATAAATCAGCAGAACAAATGCAAAAAGAGTTTTCACATGTGCCAGAAGCCATAAGCAATACCATTCGTATTGCCGAGCAATGCAATATAGAAATGGACTTTAGCAAGCACTATTTCCCCGTGTATGAATTGCCCGAGGAAATGACGCCAGCAATGGAGTTTCGTCGATTGGCAGAAGAAGGTCTTGCCAAGCGCATTGAGCAACACCCCGACAAAGAAAGCCTTGATATACAGCTCTATGAAGAGCGCCTTGAACGAGAACTTGGAGTCATCTTGGAAATGGGCTTTCCGGACTATTTCCTCATAGTACAAGACTTTATCAACTGGGCTAAGCACAATAATATTCCGGTGGGCCCCGGTCGTGGTTCAGCGGCAGGATCCTTGGTGGCGTGGGCTTTACGTATCACCAACCTTGACCCCATTCCTTACAATCTCCTTTTCGAACGTTTTTTGAACATTGAACGCGTCTCCCTGCCCGATATAGACGTGGACTTTTGCGAACGCCGTCGCGGTGAAGTTATTCAATACATGGTGCGCAAATATGGTGAAAATTCCGTAGCGCAAATTACCACCTTTGGTAAAATGAAAGCCAAGGCTGTCATCAAAGACGTGGGGCGTGCCCTGGGTTTAAGCTTTGCCGAAACAGATCGCATAGCTAAACTTATTCCTGAAGACCCTAAAATGACCGTCAAAAAAGCTTTGGACAACGAAGCGGATTTGCGCACCATTTATGACACGGAACCCAGCATTACCAAGCTCATAGATACGGCCATGCGTCTTGAGGGTTTATCACGCCATGCCTCCACCCACGCGGCTGGCCTTGTGGTTTCCGATAAACCCATGAGCGAGTATCTTCCTTTGTATAAAGGAAAAAAAGGCGAACTTGTTACGCAATTTGATATGAAAATGGTGGAAAAAGTGGGCCTTGTGAAGTTTGACTTCTTGGGCCTGCGCACCATGACATTAATACAAGACACCCTAGATGCCATTGTACACCAAAAAAAGGAAGCGCCCAATTTAGACACCCTTCCGCTCACCGACACCGCCACCTATGAGCTGTATGCCCGCGGCGACACAGATGGTATCTTTCAGGTGGAAAGTTCCGGAATGCGTCAGTATTTACGACAGCTTAAGCCAAACTGCTTTGAAGATGTTATCGCCATGCTTGCCTTGTATCGCCCCGGCCCCTTAGGTTCAGGCATGGTGGACGAATTTATTAAGCGTAAACACGGCGAAGTGGAAGTGGTCTATCCACACGAATCACTCAGTGATTGTCTTCGCGATACCTACGGCGTTATTGTTTACCAAGAACAGGTAATGCAAATTGCGCAAATCATTGCCAAGTACACCCTTGGTGGCGCAGACCTGTTACGTCGTGCCATGGGTAAAAAAGACCCTGCCGCCATGGCGAAAGAGCGCTCCACCTTTGTGGATGGTGCCCTCGCCAATGGCATAGACAAAGCCAAAGCTGACGAAATCTTTGACCTTATGGAAAAATTTGCCGAATACGGTTTTAACAAATCTCACTCGGCGGCCTATGCACTCATTTCGTATCACACGGCATTCTTAAAGGTTCACTTTAAGGTTGAGTTCATGGCGGCCCTCATGACGTCAGAAATGGGCAACCAAGACAAACTTTTGAAATATGTGGCCGCATGTAAAGACATGGATATTGACGTGTTACAGCCCACCGTCAATGAAAGTTTGCGTGCCTTCTCTGCCGCCGATAATAAAGTCATTTTCGGACTTGGTGGCATTAAAAACGTGGGTGATGAAGCCATTCGCGAAATTGTAGACGCTCGCACGGCAGATGGACCTTATATTTCTCTCTTTGATATGGCTTGTCGCGTATCTTTACGCAAAGTGACAAAGCGCGTCCTGGAATCACTCATCAAAGGAGGAGCTTGTGATTGTTTTGGCGTTTCCCGCGCCGCCATGCTGGCAGTGCTCGACACCCTTGTGGCCAGAGCGCAGAAAAAAGCCAAAGAAAAGGAATCCAATCAAAACTCACTCTTGGCCATGACTCCTCAGGCAGACATAAAACAAAAAGGCATCGGTTTTGATTGTCCGGAATCTGGCATTGCAGAAATGGAAGAGAGCGATAAGTTGCGCAATGAAAAAGAAGCACTGGGCTTTTTCCTCACATCGCACCCACTCATGCCCTTTCGCAAAGAAATGCTACGCCTGCGCGTAACCCCCATGGAAGAATTACGTGATATGCACCATGGCGGTGAGGTGAAGTGCGGTGTACTCATCACCTCCATAAAAGAAATCACCACCAAAAAGGGCGATCGCATGGCCTTTGCCACGGCAGAAGATCTCACAGCCAACGGTGAAGTTATCTTTTTTCCCCGCACTTATGCTGAATTTCGCGAAATCCTTCACTCAGACCAGCCTCTTTTGCTGGAAGCGAAACTTGATGCGCAACAAGATGGCGGCTCCCACCATGAGGATGACGAAGACAGCCCTCCACGCGAAATTAAACTTCTCGCGGAAAAAATTAAACCTCTTTCCGACGCGTGCAAACAAAGCGATACGCCCATTTGCATGGCCATTCCCGCACACAAACTGGACAGAGAAAGCCTCCTCTCTTTACGCGCCATTTTAGAAAAACATCATGGTTCCGTCACAGTGGAAGCCTATGTCATTATTGATAAACATCAATGCCTGTTACGTTTAGGGCCAAGACTCACCGTACAACCCGGTGTGGAGCTCGACACTGCTTTGGCTCGCTGGGCCGAAGCACCACAAGCAACAACTGTACAATAAGGAAATATACATATGAAAAAGAAAATTTGGCGTCTCACAGTACGTAGTGAATTTTGCGCCGGTCACGCTCTTCGCCACTATCAAGGTAAATGTGAAAATTTACATGGGCATAATTTTGGCGTAGAGGTCACAGTACAAGGGGAAAAACTTCATGATTCCGTTGAATATCTTATGGATTTTAAAGAAATAAAAACCCACCTTAAGGTAATACTTGAAGGATTGGATCATAGGATTTTAAACGAAACTGCCCCCTTTGATGTCATTAACCCCACATCAGAAAATTTGGCTCAATACATTTGGCAACAATTGGACAGCGCCTTGGCAGACAGTATCGTAACGGTGTACAGCGTTGCCGTTTCTGAAAAATCTGCTCAAACAGCCACCTACATGGAAATAGAAGTATAGCGCAAAGATTATTGCTTCGCCTTAGAAAGAATTTTTTGCATACAGCATATACCAACATGTAAGACCATAAGAGCTATAAGCACTTGGCCTGCACCATATATGGCCAAGTGCATCCATTTTCCTTGTGATATGAATACATATATGTCATAGGCATAACTTGAAAACGTCGTAAAAGAGCCCATAAAGCCCACCAACAAAGCTCGAGCATCTATTCTCCTATGCTGCACATATACCCAAGCAAGACCAAAGCAAAAGCACCCCAAAATGTTGGCGGAAAAAATAGCCCAAGGTAATAAATCACTTTGCCCAAGGCCATGAAAAAGCTCGCCTATGCCCAAGCGCGCTGAAGCTCCCAAAAGGCTAGCCACGCAAAAAATACTTAAGCTTTTATATGTCCACATGGGATCTACTCCAATCCTACGCGTTTTTTTTAGGCATAACGTTTTTCTCTCCTAGACTTCCCAAGGCAATACCAATAAAAATACACAGCCCCGCCCATAAAAGTGACACTTCTACCTCCTCCCCTAACGTGTACAGAGAAAAGACAATGCCTACCAACGGCGTAGCCAATAACCCCAAGGAAGTAACTATGGCTGACAGGTGCCGATTCACCACAGTCATGGCCCAAAAACCAAAGGCCGTGCCCAGGAATCCGCTATAAGCCAATAAGCCCACCAAAGACCATGACCACTGTATGGACGGAACTCCTTCCCAGAAAAAAGCCACAGTGGCCGACAGTATTGTTGCCAAAAGCAGTTGCCAAAAGACCAGTTGAAAAGAAGTGGCATGCCATGTGACTGCTTTAATACAAATGATGGTTATGGCCCACGAAAAAGAGGCTATGAGCAATAATCCATTACCTAACATTATGATGGAACTTTGCTCTCCCTGCAAGGCCGGAGAAAAAATAATGCCTACGCCTAAAATGCCCAGCAATACACCAAAAAGACGAGCCTTATGTACGGGTTCATGTAAAAAGAAAATGGCCGCAGGCGTCACCCAAAGAGGCGTGGTATACCCCAACATAACTGAGCGTCCTACGGAGGTAAATTGTAAACCGATGGCCATGAGAGAAGCAAAAATGGTCATATGAAAAATACTTACAGAAAGTATTGCCGGCAAATCACGTTTTTGAGGAATAATAAATTGCTTGGTACCAAGCTGCAGTAAAAGCAAAGCCACCGCCGCAATGGCAGAACGTATTGCGTTGGACCAAAGAGGGGTAATTTCAAGAACTATAAGCTTAGTTATAGTCCAATTTATACCCCAGATAAGTATAACCAAGAAAAAAAGAAAAAAAGCTTTTGACTGTGACATGATGAACAACCTTATTTGGCATAGAAAATAAAAACCTTTCTACATTTGCTTTAAAAAAAATGAAAGCGCAATATGGCACCGTTTTTTACAAAAAGTGAAGAAAGTACCCACGCCACAAAGCAAATCTTTGAAAGAACTTGACAAAGAAAGCCTTTTACTTGTAAATAAAGCTCTTAATTTTTGTCCAATAAGGAGCACTCTTCCATGTCCAATATGCCCATAGGCAGCGCCCCTCAAGGTTCGCCGCAAAATCCACAAATTTTGAATGAGTTACAAACAGAAATCTCCAACGAAGCCGCACCTCTCTTACAATTCCTCACTGAACACGCCCTCAAAATCATGCTCATATTAGGTCTTTTTGTTGTGGCTGTGGCTGGTCTTGGCGTATATAATTGGCATCAAGAATCTGTCATGGAAGAAGCCCAAGCTGAATTACATACCATCAACCTTACGCAAGATAGCGCGCAACGCGTGAACTCTCTAGAAGATTTTCTATCTAACGCTCCTGAATCCTTGCAAAGTTCTGTATATTTAAGCTTAGCTCAAGTACATATGCAAGAAAAGAATTATGCCAAGGCGGCTGAAAGCTATGCCCAATTGGCACAACGCAATGCCGGTACAGCTTTAGCTTTAGTGAGCACTTTAAATCAAGGCCAAGCATTGATTTTAGCCGGCAAAGGCAAAGAAGCTGTACAAGTACTTGAGCCCCTCGTGGCTGAAGTCCCCACCACACAAAACACCATCGCACAGCAAGCTTTAGCCGAAGCTGCTTTACTCAGCGGTGATACTGCCAAAGCCAAGGCGGCTTTTGAAGCCATTGCCAATGCCACTGCAGGTTCTGAATCCGAATTTTATCGCTACCGCGCACGCGCCGTGGCACAAGATAAATAATTATTTACTTTATATTACAAAAAAGGAGACTGCATGAGCCACCCTCTATTGCAGGAAGACGGCGGAAGCACCCAGTTATTACTTGGCAATGAAGCCATTGTACGTGGTGCTTTGGAAGCCGGCATGAATGTTATCACCTGTTATCCAGGCACCCCTTCTTCTGAAGTGCCAGATACTTTCTATCGCATTGGTAAACTTGGCGGTGACAAACGCTACCGCATGGAATATTCCGTCAACGAAAAAGTTGCTTACGAAGTGGGCGCAGGGTCTGCCATGGCCGGCGCACTCACCCTCGTAACCATGAAGCACGTGGGGGTTAACGTGGCCGCTGACCCTCTATTAACCACAGCCTATACCGGTCTTCCCGGTGGATTGGTGCTCCTTTCTGCCGACGACCCTGGTTGCCACTCCAGCCAAAATGAGCAAGATAACCGCTATTATGCACGTTTTGCTTCCATGCCTTGCTTTGAGCCTTCCACAGCGGCTGAAGCCTGCTCCATGACCACAGCAGCTCTTCTTTTGGCCCGTGAAACAGAACAACCCGTTTTGTTGCGTACCACCACACGTTTAAACCATCAGCGCGGTCCTGTAACGTTTAGTGCTTTACCTGCTCCTGCTGCCATCAAAGAGTTTGAACGCTGTCCACAACGCTTTGTACCTGTTCCTGCTGTGGCAAGAAATCGCCACATTGAACTTGAAGCTACCATGCAAGACATTAAAGGTATGGTGGAACAATATTACACGCGTACCAAGGGCGCCAATGCTTCTTTTGGTATCATCACATCCGGTATTGCCCGCGCTTACTTAAGCGATGCTTTACAAGCCCACGAAGAATGGCAAGATAAAGTGGATGTACTGGAACTTGGCATGACTTGGCCTTTGGCTGAAAATGCTCTTCTCAACTTCCTTCAAGAGCATGACACGGTGCTTGTGCTTGAAGAAGGTGAAAACCTTTTGGAAAAAGACATTCGCGCTTTGGCTCAAAATGCTAAATTAAGCACACATATTGAAGGCAAAGACGATATTCTTACCATTCAAGGCGAATATGATTTTTCCGGTGTGAGCAAAAAATTAGCTCGCCTTTTGGGTGTGGAATTACCAGCCATCAACACTGAGGCCGGACATACTATCCCCATGCCCAATAGACCTCCCAATCTTTGCGCTGGCTGTTCTCACCGCGCTGTGTACTATGCAGTGCGCCAAGTATACGGTGATGAAGCCATTTATTCCAGTGATATTGGTTGCTACACCTTAGGTTTATTGCCTCCATTACGCATGGCAGATTTCTTGGTATGTATGGGCGCTTCCATTTCTGCAGGCAGTGGATTTGCTTCTGTGTCTACCCGTCCTGTCATTGCTTTTATTGGTGACTCAACATTCTTCCACACAGGTCTTAATGGTCTTGCCAATGCTGTGTTCAATAAACATAACCTTATTATGGTTATCTTGGACAATGGCACCACTGCCATGACTGGCCACCAACCCAACCCCGGCATGGATCAAGAAGTTCTGGGTTCTGTGTCCTTGCATTTGGATATTGAAGCCATTGTGCGCGGTATGGGTGTGGAACATGTGCGTAAAACCAAGGGCTTTAACCTTAAGAGCACCATGAGAGCTTTGGAAGAACTTAAAGGCGAAAGCGGCGTTCGTGTGCTTATAGCTGAAGAACCCTGTGTTTTATATGCCCGTAGAACCTTGAAAAAAAGCCCTGCTCAAGTGGCTTATGTGGCAGAGCAAAATGAAGTGGCCACCGCTTGTGTCGAAAACTTTGCTTGCCCAGCTTTTGTGCGCAATGAAGACGGTATCAGTGTGGATCCAAGCTTGTGCGCCGGCTGTATGGTTTGTTTACAAGTGGCCCCTAAAGCTTTCAAAGCAAAACGCAGGGATGAGGTATAGTTATGCAATCACGTCTTCGTATTTATATGACCGGCGTTGGCGGTCAAGGCACACTTACTGCTACTACGCTTTTGGCTCGTGTGGCGCTTGATCAAGGTTTACAAGTAACTGCCGGTGAAGTGCATGGCATGGCTCAGCGTGGCGGTGTTGTGGAATCTGTGGTATTACTTGGCGGCTGGCTTTCTCCCAAATTGGGACATGGTGAAGCCGATGTACTCATGGGTTTTGAACCTTTAGAAACTTTGCGCGCTCTACCTTACTTGGCTCCTCAAGGAAAAATTTTCTCTAGCCTTGACCCCTTACCTCCCGTAAGCGTAAACCTTGGCAACGAAGTGTATCCACATATAGATGAAATAAAAAAAGCCATCTACGCTAAATCTAGCGATGCAAGCTTTTATCCTTGCCGTAGCCTTGGCATAGAGGCTGGCTCCATCCAAGCTGGTAATACGGTTCTCTTGGGCGCCTTATGTGCGGCTAATATGTTACCTTTTGGTGTGGATGCTTTGGAAGCAGGCATAAAAAAATACCTTGCTCCTAAAATTGTAGATGCCAATATTAAAGCCTTACAGTTGGGCATAAAAGCTTTTAGCTAATCCCACGCTGCTTTAAAAATAAAAAGGTCGGTTACACTAAAAATTGTAACCGACCTTTTTTGTGATTTTTTTTTGCGCCGGAAGCGCTCTTCCAAAATAATCATAGGGATACAATAAGATGTTTCCCTTCTACAAACTTACCTACAAAAAGAGCTTAAAAAGATTTTTCCACCGCTACCGAATACGTAAAGCCTCTTGAATAATACTCACATCATCTTGCGAAGCTTCTACGTTGAGCTCTGCATGCCCACCATGGCAAAGCAAAGCACCCTCTTTAAGCTCAATAAAGCCAGCACTGAGTACTTTTCCATAAGGAAGTTGTTCGCGCATGTCTGCATGGTCCACACGACGTGGAAAAATAAAGGGAACAGGCTGTCCGGAAAAATCTTCCATAATTAAATATTTCATACTATCCTCCGTGTGGTCATATATTATTTTTTCTTACGATTACGTAAATATTCTCGCACAGCTTTATTATGTTCGCTAAGCGTTTTGGAAAAAGCGTGTGCGCCGCCATCGGTGATGGCAACGAAATAAAGAAATTTATGCTGTTCCGGTGTTATGGCTGCGCGCATGGCGGCTACACCTGGCGAGCAAATGGGCCCTGGAGTAAGCCCACCATGCTTATAGGTATTATAGATATTGCTGGCATCATCCAAATGTTTACGACGCAAATTTCCATTGAAAGAAGGGCCTAAACCATAAATTATGGTAGGATCTGCTTGTAAAGGCATTTTTATGCGCAAACGGTTGGCATACACACCGGCCACGCGGCCTCGCTCAGAAGCTATACCCGTTTCTTTTTCCACTATGGAACCCAAAATAACAATTTCGCGAAGTTTAGTCGCATCTGGCTTTTTCTTATCCGGCCAATACGGTGCCATTTTAGCCCAAAAAGTATCCACCAAACGCCCTGCTATGGCCCTTGCGGCGTCCTTATCGGGAATATCTTCCTTTTTTAAAAGATACGTATCGGGCATGAGAAAGCCTTCAGCATTTTTAAAAGGAATACCGTAATGGCGAAGAAATGCCGGATCTTTAACTACGGCGGCAAAATCTTCAAAACGAACAAAACCATGCTCTTCTAAAAGCTTACCCGTTTGCCACCAAGTGAGCCCTTCTCGAATGGTAACACGGTGTAAAATAGCTTTACCTAGAATAAGCTCTTGCAAAATAGTTTCTGGTAACATGCCGGTATCTAATTTAAAACGTCCGGCTTGTAATTTATGATCCAACTTTTTATAACGGGCTAAAATACGAAATTTAAGACTATCGGCAATGAGGCCTTTTTCTTCTAATGTTTTGGCAACTTGTTGAAATGATGTTCCGGGAACAACATCAAACATGACCACATTCACGTCACTGCCATGGCTTTGCATGGGAGTTTCTAAAAAGAGCTTTGCTTGCCAAAACACATAGCCCAATCCCATGAGAGCCACTAAAAGCAGGAAAGCAAAAAGGCGTAATACTATTTTCATATTTTCCTCTGCTCCTTTTGCGTATCTGTTTCGGATAAAAAGGACTGTAAAATACGAACAGCGGCTTGTTGATCCAACACATCTTTATGTTTTTTACCGCGTAAATTGCTTTCCCACAAGTCAGCTTTGGCCTCTTCCGAAGAAAGAAATTCCGGCATAAAATACAATGGAATGGTACAGCGTCTTTGCAGGCGGGCAACAAAGTTGCGCACTTGTCTTGTGGTAAGGCTTTCACCACCATCATCCATGAGGGGCAAACCCACCACTATACCATGGGGCTGTTCTGTTTCAATGCAGGCAAGAAGTTTTTCAAAAAATAAGGTTTTAGGGCTTTGGGGAGGGCTATGAATGGTACAGCGGGGAAAGGCCATGGACCCTCCCCCATCACTGACGGCTATGCCTGTACGAGCAAGGCCGTAATCAATGCACAAATATTTCAAGGTGCAAAATCCTAGGCATTACATGCCCATTTTTTCACGCACAATGGTCATGGTTTCTTCGGCAACTACGCGTGCTTTTTCATTACCTTTTTCAATGATTTCCTCCACAAGCTCAGGATTATTATCAAGGAAAATACGACGATTTTGTAAAGGTTCAAGAAAACCTTCAAGATTTGCAAGAAACATCTTTTTACAATCCACACAGCCTAAGCTGGCATTTTGGCAACCTTCACAAATTTCAGCTTGTTGCTCTTGGCTTCCAAGCAATTCATGATAGGGGAATAAATTACAAACCTTTGGATCACCCGGATCTGTTCTACGAATGCGTGCAGGGTCGGTAAACATTTTTTGTACCTTGGGACGAATATCATCCATGGTGTCACGCAGGAAAATACCATTATTATAGCTTTTGGACATTTTGCGTCCATCAAGGCCGGGACATTTTGCCGCAGGAGTAAGCTTGGCTTCCACGTCAACAAATGTTTCGCCATACAAGTGGTTAAAACGACGGCCAATTTCTCTTGCCATTTCAAGGTGCGGTAATTGGTCTTGCCCCACTGGCACAAACTTAGGTCTATACATTAAAATATCAGCGCTCATGAGCATGGGATAACACAAAAAGCCAGCATTGCTTAAATCTTTGTGTGTAATTTCTTGTTGCTGTTCTTTGTAAGTAGGACAACGCTCAAGCCACGAAACGGGAGTAATCATGGAGAAGAGCAATGATAGTTCGGCATGACTTTTCACAGCAGATTGATTAAAAATAACACATTTATCTGCTTCTATGCCTGCGGCAAGCCAGTCCTTTACCATTTCAAAGGAATTGCCCTTAATGGTGCTAGGATTGGCAAATTCACTGGTCAGTGCATGCCAGTCAGCCACAAAGAAAAAGGCTTGAGTTTCATTTTGTAATTCCACCCAATTTTTTAACACCCCAAAATAATGTCCGAGGTGTAAAGGGCCTGTGGGGCGCATCCCAGAAACGGTACGAATGCTTTGCGTAGTCATAACTTCTCCATAACTCATTTATTTTAAACCAAAAGTCGTAAGTATTATATCATTGGTGGCACCAACTATAGGTCCTAAAATAAGACCCAATGCGCCTGTGACCATCAATAAGATAAGTATTAAAAATCCATATTTTCCAGCGCTCATATATGGCCAAGCCAAATGATTTGGCAAAAAGAATGCCACCACTTTACTACCATCAAGAGGAGGTATGGGTAATAAATTTAACCAACATAAACCCACATTAATGACAACACCCGTTTGCAACATAAGCAAGAAAAAAATGTATGTTGCGCTATCTTGCCATTGCATGAATGGGAAAAATTCCAAAAGCACGCGCAAAAATAAAGCAAAGACAAAGGCTAAACAAAGATTGGTCAATGGCCCTGCCAGCGAAACCAACATCATATCCTTTTGTGGATCTTTAAAATAGCGGGGATTCACAGGAACGGGCTTTGCCCAGCCAAAAACAAAGGCACCGGAAAGACTTGTCATGGCAAAAACCAACAAGCCCATGGGGTCAATATGTGGCACGGGATTGAGCGTAAGTCTACCCATGAGGCGCGCTGTGGGGTCTCCTCGCTTAAAAGCCACCCAACCATGAGCCACTTCGTGTAGTATAATACCCAATAAGGCCGGCACAGCGGCAACAGCAAAACGCTTAAATAAAAGTGCAATATCAGCATCAAACATAATTCGCCGTTTTAGCACAAGTTTTCTTACATGACAAGGAGTGAAAATCGTATAATGCCCCATAAAAAGTCATTGCTTTTGTATATTATTTACGTAAAATATTTAGGTTAGCTTACCTTCACATACTGGGTAAGTATATTTTACACACTTTAACAATACACCTCACATGAACGAAAACACCGAAAATACCGAAAGAAAATACCCCATTCCCATGGTTACAGTCTTACTGCAACCTGAAGAAAAAACTTTTGAATTGGAACGCCCTAAAACAGCACGACAACTTTTACAAGCCTTGGGACTGCGCGAAGAAACAGCTCTTGTGGCTCGAAATGGTCAATTGCTCACACCTGATGTACGCATCTATGGCGGCGACTCCCTTCTTGTGCGCAAAGTAACTTCTTCTGGATAAAAAGGATTTCATATGGAATATCACATTCGTTTTGCTCAAGCAGAAAAGGTACTCTACCTTTTAGATCAACGTTACTTGCCTACAAAAGAAGAGTTTTTTTCTTGCACTGACACACAAAGCACCGTGGAAGCCCTGCAGGTCATGGTGGTACGTGGTGCCCCAGCCATTGGTGTGACAGCGGCCTACGGTTGTGTGTTGGCATTGTTTGAAGCCCATGCACACAGCACAGATTCCTGGCAAGAAAAATTGGAGAACTTGCTTGTACAGTTGGCCCAAGCCCGCCCCACAGCGGTGAATCTGGCTTGGGCTGTGGCTCGCATGCGCACTCTGTGGAATAAAGAAGCCTCCTATGAAGAATTGGAAGCCTCATGGCTCAAAGAAGCGCAAGTTATTCATCAAGAAGACATTGCCTGCTGTAAAGCCATTGGCATGCATGGTGCCACATGCATAGCCCACGGCGCTACTGTCATGACGCATTGCAACGCAGGAGCGCTGGCCACCGCCGGATACGGCACAGCCCTTGGAGTTATACGCGGTGCAAAAGATGCCGGTAAAGACGTAAAAGTCATTGCCAATGAAACCCGCCCTTTTTTACAAGGAGCACGCTTAACGGCCTATGAATTGGCACAAGATGGCATTGAAGTTACCGTGGCTTGTGACAATGCATGCGCTCTACTCATGCAAAAAGGCCTTGTGGATTGCGTGGTGGTGGGTGCAGATCGCATTGCTGCCAATGGCGATGCCGCCAATAAAATTGGCACCTATGGCGTTGCCCTTTTGGCTAAAGCCTTTAATATTCCCTTTTATGTGGCAGCTCCTCTTTCCACCATTGATAGAGATATGCCCAACGGCGCAGGCATTCCCATTGAAGAGCGCCCCGACACAGAGGTGACACACGTGGGTGACACACAAATCGTTCCCACCGGCGTGCCTGTGTTTAATTTTGCTTTTGATGTGACCCCTGCAGAACTCATTGCGGGAATTATTACTGAAAAAGGCGTACTTAAAGCCCCTTACACCGAGGCTATTGCTGAGGCTTTTACCAAGTAGCTTGGCCCATGGGCACAATATATATTTGCTCTTCCAAGACAGCGACACCATCTTACACGGCAGATGCCACAGATGGTGCGCTGTCTTCTTTTTCCGCAAAAGACGTTTTTCTCTGGTGGGATAAAGCCCCCTTGGAAAATAAACACAATCATTGTTTAGAGACTTGGTGCCAGAATAACGCCATCGCATTGCGACAAGAATTAGCGCAACTTCTCACGAATTTGGGTCAAGTAAAGATAGAGGATAAACCTTTGCAACACTGGCTCCATATGGAAGACGGACCTTCCCCTTGGCACACATCCTTACTTTTCGAAAAACATCCTAAGATGTTGCCCATGCTCTTTACCGTGTGCAAAATAAAAGCTTTAGAAACCATTCTTCAAGACCTCACAAAAAAATGCACACGCATTGTAGTGCAGATAAATGATGACATATTACAAAAATACATACGCACTTATTGTCAAAACAAGGGACTTCAATATGTACTGTGTTTACCCAAAGAAAGAAGATTTTCACTAAAACTTCCTTCTTTTTCTTTGGCAGAAATTTATTTCGCCTTACCACATTTTGGGCAAGCATGCCTTCGCTTTGCGCATTGGCTATACAGTATGCGGCGCATCCTTTTTGGCAAGAAAAAGACCATGCACGTCACGGCTCACAAACACGCTACGCTGGTGAGTTATTTTCCCAATATTCACAAAAAAAAAGCAGAAAATTCCATATTTCGCTCCAACTATTGGGAAGATTTGCATAATATTTTACAAAATCCCCTTCAGGACAAACAATTGCATGTGCATCACCTTTTCATTCGTGTGAATTCTGCCCAATTTACCTTAAAAGAATGTATTGCTTTGAAAGAGCGATTTCAAAAAAAAGCATCTACTGAGCAAAGAACTGAGACGTACTACTATGTGGAAGAGTTTTTAACCATAAAACACATTATAACAGCATGTTGTGAATATCTAAGAATACGAAAAAAGGCAAACAAAGCTGTAAAGCACATACTCCCACACTGGCATTGGAAAAATGGCCAATTTTCCTTATGGCCGTATTTACAACCGGCATGGCAAGCTTCCTTTGGCGGCTGGCGCTGTCTAGAACGTTGTTTGCAAAAACACGCTTTTAAGGCATACGCAGATTTTTTGCACGCACATATGGAAAGTTCCCTTCAAACTTCGCATGCATGGACTCTTTATCCATGGGAAAATTGTCCGTGGGAGCGCATGTTATGCCACAGTATGCGTACACTTTTTCCTCAAAGCATGCTCTACGCGGCGCAGCACAGCTGTATTCGGCAAAATGACTTTAGATACTTTGATGGGCAAGATTTTTTTACATTGGCAAAGCAAGATGCCCATGTGGCAAAGTCTTTACCGCATGCTTACTTGCTCAATGGCACTCACGTCGTGCAACATCTACGCAAAGAGTTAGAACAAGAAAAAATACACTTGGTGGAAGCTTTACGATATACATATTTAGCAAAAACTCGTCCCCTCCCTCAAAGCACCAACACCATACAGCATGTAGTGCTCATTACATCTTATTTTCCTCAAGAAGTTGATGCTCAAATACAAACATTGGCACATTGGTGGAAACACGAGGCTTCTTCCTCACCTTTTAAGGGAAGAATACACATAAAAGCACATCCTCACCTTTGCGTTAAACCATTTTTACAGAAATATGGCCTAAGCATTCATGATTTTCATTTTTTTCAAGAGAACATGCAAAACGTCTGGGACTATGTTCGCTCTTGGCATGAAAACAATGAACCTTGTCTTTTTTGGCTGGCAAATTCTACCACAGTGAGCCTAGAAGCGGCATATATGGGCGTTGCCCTTTGTGTTCAAAGGGCTCAAGGGGATTTTTCTTTATGTCCTCTACAAGGTTGCATGAATTTAAGATATGTACACAATACAAAGGATGTATCCAAGGCCCTCGACGATGCCCCCACGGTGCTGTTACCTGAAAGGTATTTTTTGCTAAAATCTAGCTTATGCCAATGGAAGAGGCTTCTTGGTATTGCGTAAAGTCATGCTTTCAGTGTATAGAGGTGCATGGCATATCACCTATGGCTTCTCTATTTTTAAACTCGACGATATGCTCATTACTTAAAGGTTGTAAATGTGTCCATAGTTACCTATCCTGGCCCAGGCTGTATTGTTGAATATATGGAGAGTAATGCTCCACAAATCGCGCTTGTTACCGAAGAGCAAGGAGGCAAATTACGTCTCCTTTTACCCAATAGACGTGAAACTCGTCTTAGTATTAATAGACTTTTGCCTTGGTCTGGGCCCGTAGTAAACGATATTTCCAGTAAGGAAAAAAATATTCAAGCCTTAGAAAACCATCGTGAATTGCGCAAGAATATGGCACAAAGCATTGACGTTATGGACGTATGGGAAATGTCTCAAGGTGAAGTGGAAAAAGCTCCGGCTTCATGGTTTGCAGAGCTTTTTGAGCAAGACCCTACCATCGATGCCATTGCCGCCTATGGGCATGCACTCCTTTATTGTAAAAGCCATTTCAAATTCCAAAACCCACATTTTGAAATTTATCCATCTGCCATAGTAGAAGCTCGCCTTGAAGAACAAAGACTTGCCCGAGAGCGCGAAAATCTTATTTTTGGCGGCATGGCTTTTTTTCGTATTCTTTGGGATGTTTGGAATAAAAAGCGCACCCTACCTTTGCAAAACTCTGAAGATTATCCCAAAGAAGATGTGGCGCAGCATCTCAAGGATATTTTGCTATCACGTATTGCAGACCCTGAAAGCAGTGAATTTGAAGTTATTTGGCGAAGCCTTGTGAAGGGTCTCCCCGATGTGCAGCACTTGGCTCTGCATCTTGCCACAGCATGGGAGCTTGTTCCTGCGCACTATAATTTTTGGCTGGATAAAGCCGACTATGCCTCTGGAGATGCTTGGGCAGAAGAGTACACCGCGCACATTGAACCCATTTTAGAGCGTGTACACGGGGCCACACTTGACCATGAACTTCCCTTCATCAGTGTGGATGGCATAACCACCAAGGACATCGACGACGCATTTTATGTGACAAAAAATGAAGATGGCGTCTATTCCCTGCATTTAGCCTTAGCTTGTCCGGCTTTACTTTGGCCCTTTGATTCTGCTTTGGACAAAGCCGTTGCACGTCGCTCCACCAGCATTTACCTCCCAGAAGCCACCTATCATATGTTGCCAGAAATTCTTGGTACAGATGTGTTATCGCTTCGCGCAGGAGAGGTGCGTCCTTCACTTTGTGTGCGTTGTGATGTGGATAGTGAGGGAAACATTGTGGCGTGTGAGCCATCAGTGCAATGGGTTAAACTTGACGCGAACCTTACCTATGAAGATTGTGAAACTGTGCTGGAAGATGGCGGTGAAACCGCTGCTAGCCCCTACAAAGAACAGCTTTTACTTGGAGAAGAGCTTTCTGTACTACGCCAAAAGGCGCGCATAGCCACAGGTGCTGTGGTCATGGACAGGCCAGACAATAAAATTGTTCTTCAAGGTGAAGGCGCACAAACCAAAGTGCATGTGGAAGAAGTTGTTGCCACACCAAAGGCTCAGCTTTTAGTATCCGAAATGATGGTTCTTGCCAGCACAGCCATGGCTGCTTGGGCAAAAGAACGTGATATTTCCATGCTCTACCGCACACAAGATGTGGCCATTCCCAAGGAATATGCCGGCATATGGACAGAACCGCACCATGTGGCCCGTATTATTCGCTCACTCATTCCCTCTTCCTTAGAACTCACACCGCGCCCCCATGCAGGACTTGGGGTAAATGTGTATGTGCCCATCACATCACCTTTGCGCCGTTATCCAGATCTTATTAATGAAGCTCAGGTCATACATGTTCTTTTGTACGGTGAACCCCGCTTCACCAAAGAACATATGGAAAAAATATTACCTCTTTTACATATGCGCTCCGATTTGGCCGGACAAGTTCAGCGCTTTCGTCCGCGCTATTGGCGCTTGCAATATATGCGACAAGAGGGAGATAAAAAATGGTGGGATGCTGTCATTACAGAAGAAAATGACAACTTTGCCACGGTATCTTTACCGCGTGAACAGCTTATTGTACGCGGGCGCAGACATCTTTTTGGAGAGCGCGCATGCCCAGGACAAGAGGTGCAAGTACGCATTGGCAAGGTAAATCCTTTGTACAACGAAATTTCACTTTTAGAAGTTACAGAAATGTGAGGTAAATGATGCAAGTAATTTGGATTGTTATGAGTTTTCTCATTGGCGCCATCCCCTGTGGGCTTATTATTGCGCAAAAGTACTGTGGCATAGATCCACGTACCGCTGGTTCGCGCAATGTGGGATCCACCAATGTAGCCCGCCTTTGTGGTAAGGAATGGGGCGTAAAAACACTTATTTGTGACATTGTAAAGGGTTTTGCCCCCGTATGTATTGGTTTTGCCTTTGGTGATGGCGCCATATACATAAGCCTTGTGGCGCTGGCCACTGTGCTTGGGCACGTTTTTTCACCTTTCCTTGACTTTAAAGGCGGTAAAGCTGTGGCCACCACCATTGGTGCCTTCATGGCTTTGGCTTTCTGGCCCTTGTTTTTTGCTGTTATTGTCTGTCTTATCTGTATTAAATTTAGCGGATTTGTGTCCCTTGGCTCTTTGGCACTGGTGGCCTCCTTACCTATTTTCCTTCTTCTGGGTGGTTATTGCGGCTTTATTCCACTTTCCCTTGTGGTACTTGGGCTGGTCATATGGACCCATAGAACTAATATCCAACGTCTTCTCTGCGGCACTGAAAAACCGTGGAACAAAAGTGCATATAAGGAGTAATATATGCAAAACTTTCCCAGCTACCGAGGGAATCTCCAATACGTTTGTTTAAGCTGTGATGCATGCTACGGCAGCGAAGAACTCCTCTACACTTGCCCACAGTGCGGCGGTGTATTTTTACTGGAAGATACCAATTTTGAAAGCCTTAAAGAACGCGACGGTCAAGCTTGGCGCGAACTTTTTGATGCACGCGCCTCGAGCCGCGTCACTGCTTTACGCGGCATTTTCCGCTATTATGAGCTTATGGCTCCTGTCATGGATGCCGAAGATATCGTTTACCTTGGTGAAGGTCACACGCCCATTGTGGACGCGGCTCCTGCCTTAAAAGAGCACATGGGCTTTGACTTCGCCTATAAGAATGATGGGCAAAACCCCAGTGCTTCCTTTAAAGACAGAGGGATGGCCTGTGCCTTTAGTTATTTACAAGCCTTAACACGCAAAAACAATTGGGAAGAAGTGCTCACCGTGTGCGCTTCCACTGGAGACACCTCCGCCGCCGCCGCTCAGTATGCGGCCTATGTGGGCGGTGCCATAAAGTCAGTGGTACTTTTGCCCCATGGCAAAGTAACACCACAGCAATTATCTCAGCCTCTCGGTAGCGGTGCCACCGTATTAGAAGTACCTGGCGTTTTTGATGATTGTATGAAAGTGGTGGAAGAATTGGCTGAAACTTGCCGTGTGGCTTTGCTCAATTCCAAGAATAGCTGGCGCATTTTGGGTCAAGAATCTTACGCCTATGAAGTGGCTCAGTGGTATAATTGGGATGTGCAAAATCTCAATATCTTTGTACCCATCGGCAATGCCGGCAATATTACCGCCATCATGTCCGGCTTCTTGAAAATGCTTAAACTTGGCATCATTGAAACTTTACCACGTATTATTGGTGTACAATCTCACCATGCAGACCCTGTATATCGTTATTATGCCGCAGACGAAAAAAGTCGTGTATGGGAACCTGTCACAGTGCAAGCCTCTGTGGCCCAAGCTGCCATGATTGGTAACCCCGTTTCTTTCCCCCGTGTGCAAAAATTGGTTGATGCTTACAAAGCCGCCGCCAAGGATCGTGCTGATTCCATCTTCCACGTGGTGCAAGTGACCGAACAACAAATCATGGACGCCATGCTCATGGGCAATAAACATGGCCACATAGCTTGTACACAAGGTGGAGAATGTTTAGCTGGCTTGCGCCGTGCCATGGAACTTGGTCTTGTACAACAAGGCGAAAAAGCCGTTTTGGATGCCACAGCACACAGTATCAAATTCTCTGGTTTCCAAGATATGTATTTCAGCGATACATTCCCCGCTGAGTACGGTGTGACACCACAAAAAGAATTACAAAATAGCCCAGAACTTCTTCTTGACGCCAAGGAAAAAGAAGGGTTAGATAGTGTTACTTATACCAAAAAAGTGGCTGAAATAATCATTAATAAATTAGGTTTACAAAAAAAATAATGTCCTAACATACATGCCGGCAAAGCCGCAGAGGACATAATATGGAAATGACATGCAAAATCAAAGTTTTACCATAGGCAATGTTCACTGCACTTCCTGCGAAGGAAAAGTCATTAAGCTTTTAACGACTCTTGACGGTATTGAAGAAGTCACAGTTAATGTACTTCGCAAAAAAATGTTTGTGACCTTTGATCCTCAAGTGGTGGGAGTGGCTGACATTGAAGCTGCCATGCAAACGGCTGGCTATACAGCCACTCCTCTCACTTCGCAAAATATAGAAGAAGAAACACCCCCCGTAAAAGAACTCATTAGTCCTTTTCGCATGGCTCCCAGTGGCATGCCATCTGCCCCTGCGGCATCGCACACCATGCACAATCTTAAAGAGCAAGCATTTCTCTTGAGCAGATCACACTGTTCTTCCTGCCAAGGAAAGATTCACACTGCACTCATGGCTCTTAATGGCGTGGAAGAAGCCAGCGTAAATACCTTAAGCCGCTCCGTGATGGTCAAATACCGCGAAAAAAGCATTACACCTGAAGACATTTGTAAAAATTTTGAAGGCACAAAGTATGCTTTAGAAAAAATACAAAAAGAGGCTTTGCCTCCACTCATTCCATCCATTCAAGACGTAAAACAAAGAAAACTCCCTCAGCGTGCGAACGTGCATCAAGCCTTGCAAGCACCTGAAGCCGAAAAAAAAAAATCTAGCATAGAATCTCTACCAGCCGAGCAAGAAAAACATTTTCAAGAGCAAAGTTTTATCGTTGGCAATGTGCATTGCACTTCTTGCCAAAACAGAGTGGAAAAGCTTCTTTCAGCCTTGGGCGGTGTGCAAAAAATAAAAGTTAATGTTTTGCGTAAATCCATGACGGTGCTCTTCGATGCCACCTGCATCGATGTCAAAGGTATTATGGCGGCCATGGAAGGAGCTGGCTATACGGCACAACCTGCGATTTTGCAACAGGCCACAATTTCACAAGAAGTGGATCAGCAAAATACGCCAGCCTCTCCCATATCTCAAGAGGCAGAACCTTTCCCCACAGCACTTTATGGTTCGCTCTTTTTCTCTGCCCTACTTATGTATGTGGGTATGGGGCCCATGATATCCTTGCCATTGCCTCAGTTCCTACAGCCAAGCACACAAGATATGTCTGCCACATGTTTTTGGGCTGTGACGCAAGCCTTATTATGTTTACCCATTTTGTGGCTCAATGCTCGTATATTTACGTCTGGTTTTCGTGCTCTTTTCCAAAAAAGCCCCAATATGGACAGCCTTGTGGGCTTAGGCTCCGCCGCCGCCGCTCTTTTTGGCTTCTACGCACTGGGAAAAATGTATTGGGCCCAAGGTATTGGAGACTATAAAGCCCTTTGGTATTTCAGCCAAAATCTATACTTTGACTCTGCAGGTATGATTTTAGCCCTCATTGGTCTTGGAAAGCATTTTGAATCCAAAGCCAGAACACGCGCAGGTTCTGCCATTGACGCCCTCATGCGCCTAAGCCCGCCCACAACAATCTGCTTGCGTAACGGTGAAGAAATTAGCATTGCCACATCTCAAATTAAGGTAGGAGATACTTTAGTGGTATATGCAGGGCAAAGCCTTGCCGCCGATGGCATCATTATACAAGGTCATGGATTCATAGACACCTCAGTCATCACCGGTGAAAGTCTGCCTCAAGAAAAAAAGGAAGGTGACAGCGTCATTGGTGCCACGGTTTGCCAATCAGGTTATTTCCACATGCGCGTCACCAAATGCGGTGAAAATAGTACCCTTGCACATATTATCCAAATGGTGGAATCCGCCACGGCTTCCAAAGCCCCCATCGCACGCCTTGCCGATAAAATCAGTGCCATCTTTGTGCCCATCATCATCGCCATAGCCTTACTCACCCTTGGCACATGGCTCTCCCTCGGCGCATCGTGGGAGTTTTCTCTCAGTGCTGCCATTTCCGTTCTTGTCATTTCTTGCCCTTGCGCTTTAGGGCTTGCCACCCCCACTGCCATCATGGTGGGGATGGGGCTTGGTGCTGAGCGTGGTATTCTGTTCAAATCTGCCACTGCCTTGGAAAATCTTCAAGCTGTAGATACTATCATTCTCGATAAAACCGGCACGCTCACCCATGGTGCACCTATCCTTACCGACATATATGTGCATGAAAAACAAAAAGCTCTTAGCGAGCAACAGCTCTTACAATGCGCTGCCAGTATTGAAAAACTCTCTGAGCATCCCCTTGGGCAAGCCATAGTTCATGCCGCGAAAGAAAAGAATATTTCTCTTTTTCCCAGAGAGCATTTTGAACATTTCACTCAACTCCCTGGACTTGGCCTTAAAGCAACACTTACAAAACCACAAGAAAACCTTCAAGAAGGTATCATCATGGCTGGTAATGCCCGACTGCTTGCCAAGGAAAACATCGACAATCCCCTCCTAGAAAAAGAAAAAGAATGGGCACGTCAAGGAAAAACCGTTTTATATTTCGTGCATAACACCACACTATTAGGCTTGATTGCCGTGGCAGACAGCGTGAAAAAAACGTCCAAAAACGCTGTGCATAACTTAAAATCTCTTAATCTCAATGTCCTCATGCTCACCGGTGACAATGCACAAACAGCCAAAGCCGTGCAACATCAAGTGGACATAGACACCATTGTGGCCGAGGTTCTTCCCCAAGAAAAAGCTGAGCAAGTGCAAAAGCTCGAAAAGTCCGGCCATAATGTTGCCATGGTGGGAGATGGTATCAACGACGCCCCAGCTCTCGCCTGTGCCCACGTGGGCATAGCCATTGGCGCTGGAACAGATATTGCTATAAAATCAGCAGATGTGGTGCTTATGCAAAGTGACGTGCAACAAGTGGTACAAGCTTTACGTTTAAGTAAAGCCGTCATGCGCGCCATAAAGCAAAATCTCTTTTGGGCATTTGCTTATAATATTTTACTTATTCCCGTGGCAGCAGGTGCCTTTGCAAACCTTGGGCTTACTCTTAGTCCCATGCTGGCCGCCGCCAGCATGAGCATAAGCTCCCTCACCGTGGTAGGAAATGCTTTACGCTTACGTCTACAAAAAACGGCCCTTTTTTAACACCTATGTGTTGACAAGCCCCTAGAACATATTCATACTACCTTAAAATATAAGGAGAAATCATATGAAAAAACCCCTAGTAAGCAGCATTTTCATCTTACTTTTGCTTTGTACTGCAAGTTTTGCCTTGGCGGCACAAAATCCGCTTAAGCAGTTAACAGGAGATGTGTGGATGGCCTCCACAGAAGAAAGTAAACAAGCACTTATTTTTGGAGTTGAATGTGCCGTTAGTATGGAATATGCCATAGCCGAGCACAAGGCCAAACAGAACACTTCCTTCACCGACGAAGAAAGCATTGTGAACGCCTTAAGTCCCTTTGCAAAAAATTGGATTCTAGCCTTTGAAAATGTAGACAGAAGTCAAATTGTCAATGAAATTAACGCTTGGTATACCACCCATAGTCAAGACAAAGAATCCTTTGTCTTTCAAATTCTTTGGAAAAACATCATTCAACCTAAGCTCATAGCGAGGTAATCATGAAAAAAATAGCCCTTATTAGCATTCTTGCTCTGGCCCTTGCCAGCAGTGTTGGTTGCACCAATATGTCCAAAACATCTCAAGGCACCCTCAGTGGTGCTGCCCTTGGTGCCGCCGCAGGCCTTGGCATTGCAGCCGTCTCAGGTGGTGCAGCAGGCTGGGGCGCCCTGGCAGGTGCAGGGCTCGGCGCTGTGGCTGGCGGCGTTGTAGGGCATCAGCAAGAAAGAAAGTGGTAGTGTTTAAGTTTTAGTTTTTTTAATTTTTTAGTTTTAGTTTTTAGTCTTTAGTTTTTAGTCTTTAGTTTTTTTAATTTACGGGGGCGGGAACTTTTTGGAAAAAGTTCCCGCCCCCGCTCGTTTCACTCGCTCCCCCACCCTCAAAAACTTTTATCGGCCACCACACTTCATCCTCAAACAAACATTGCTGGGCAATGAGGATTTCGAACTGTTTTTCATACAAAAGGCCACACTTTTTCTTTCAAAAAAGTATGTAGCTTAGAAAAAATAAAGTTCAAGATGGATATATATAAAGGTTTTTGGAAGGGGAGAGGGGGAGTTTGAGGGGGAGAGG
>CAYJLO010000001.1:125351-129702 GCA_964370835.1 uncultured Desulfovibrionaceae bacterium | reverse complement strand
GCGTGCCTTTCTTAAAAACGAGTGGAAACACGTTTTTAAGCATCGACTATTTATGTTTTCGTTTTGCAACAAAATAAAATTTATGATTGGTGATGTGCAAGAGCGCTACTTTTTCTTAGTATCTTAGTGCTTTTCTTATGAAAAAACTTGACATTCAAAAGAGCGTTCTTATTTTATAGTGCAAGAAATGTGGTTCTATACATTTTTATATTTTAATCCTCTACCTATCAGAACAAGCCTCGCCCCTCGCTCACGCTCACTTTTTTCCTTCTCCCCCTTCATTTTGAGTGCTTGTGGCCTGTAAAATTCATTTTTTAGGCTAAGAATCCTTGCTCCGGGTACACATAGTACTTCGGTCGTCTGTCCTAGTGACTTTTACAATCTACCTTTGTGTCTTCTTCTTTATATATGTGAAAATTATCCGGCATGGAGTTGCAAGATATACACAAAGTTTCAAATGAAAGGAATAAGTTATGGCTGACCTTAAGCTCGCAAAACCTTCCCAAGGGCAACAAATAGCACTTTCACCTCAGCCGGAAAATCGTCTTGTTTTTGATTTTTCGGCAGAAGAAGCTACTCTCGTAAGAGAGGAAAATTCTTTAATTTTATCTTTTGATGACACCACGAGTGTTACTCTTACGGACTTTTATTCCGTATACTCAGCAGAAAATATGCCCTCTTTTATCATAGAAGGTCAGGAGATTGCAGGAGAGAGTTTTTTTGCAACCCTAGCTGAAGACCTTATGCCGGCGGCCGGTAGTGTCGCCTCGGCAGCGCAAGGTGGCGGTACCACGGTGGACACCATAGCTGGTACCTTGCTTGATGGTATAGATAGGCTTGGTGGTTTAGACCAAGAAAGAGATTCCTCTGTAGAAGAAGAGTTTGACCTGCCAGCGGCTCCAGTTGTTTCTGTTGTTTCTGATGGTGCTGACGCCTCTCCAATGCCAGAGCAAAACACACCACCCATTATTACCGATATTACTTCGCCTGATTTTGATGGAGCCAATGGTATTCCAGATGGTGCGGGTGCGCATATTGGTGTTGTGGAATCCGGCGTGGGGCGTGATGATGCTGGAAATGTTACAGATGCATCCAATCAAGAATACGATGGTAAGCTGAGTGCTTCAGGGCAGGTTGTCGCCACAGATGCAGATGGAGACACATTAAGTTATACCGTCGTTGGCACAGGGCAAGGTTCTTACGGATCCATGACCATAGATCCAGAAACAGGTGAATTTACCTATGTTTTAGATGACGATGCTGCGCATTCTCTAGCTCAAGGGGAAAATGTGCAAGAGAGCTTTGAAGTGCAAGTGAGCGATGGCAAAGGTGGAACGACTACCACCACTGTTACTGTCAATGTTGCCGGCACCAATGATGCACCTTCGCTTAGTGTGGAGACAGATTTAAGCATTACAGAAGACGCGACACTCAGTGCCACAGGCAATGCACAAAGTTCTGATACGGATAACAATGCTGAACAAACTTTTTTTGTGGCAAAAGGAAGTGCCGGCGATGGCGACGATGAAACTTCTACCGCTCTTGATACTTCAGGCCTTACGCAAGAGGGATCAGCTTTGCAAGGGGAATATGGTTCTTTCACCATTGAAGCCAATGGCACATATACATATAATGTGGACAATGACGCCATTCAGCATCTAGGAAAGAACGATTCTGTGGAGGAAAGTTTTACCATTTATGTGCAAGATGATAAAGGTGCGTGGAAGTCAGAAGTTGTCACCGTCACGGTGAACGGTGCCAATGATGCGCCCACCATTGTTCAACCGGAAGGCTTGGATCCCGATGTACCTTTTGATCCTTCCGATCCAGATGCCGCTGTGAAGCCAGGTACGTCTGACCTAAATATTGGCGTGGTGGAGCAAGGTGTGGCTGACAACGGCAGCACCGAAGCTTTCGACCCCAATGCGGGCTTTGCCGGAACGCCTTCCGCCACGGGAACCCTTGTGGCCACCGACGTGGATGATGCTGACAGTGCATTGAGTTACACCTTACAAGGTGACGGACAGGGCGAATACGGCAGTCTCACCATGAATGGCAATGAGTACACCTATACCTTGAATCAAGGTGAGGGCTCCGCCGCCGACAGTCTTGGCGCAGGGCAAACCAAAACGGAATCTTTCACCATTCGCGTGGAAGATCCCCATGGTGGCTTTGTGGATCAAGTGGTTACGGTGACGGTCACAGGCACCAACGATCAACCCACATTGGAGCTTGAGAGCACGACACTGACGCTTACAGAAGATGTCAACGTAGATGTTGATGGTAACCTTGTGGCCACGGGCACGGCTCGCGGTGAGGATGTGGACGAAGGTGCCGAACTGACCTATGGCCTTGATGCGCCCACAGGTGTCGATGATGCCTTGAGCACATCCCAAACGGGGCAGTATGGCACATTCAGTATAGACCCAGTTTCAGGCGATTATACCTATACTGTGGATAATGATTCTGTGCAAAATCTTGGCATTGGTGCAGATGGCAAACCTGAATCGGTGACGGAAAGCTTTGACATTTATGTGAGAGATGAGCACGGCGCCTATAGTAAGGAAACCATCACCGTTACGGTGAACGGTGCCAACGATGCGCCCACCATTGTTCAACCGGAAGGCTTGGATCCCGATGTACCTTTTGATCCTTCCGATCCAGATGCCGCTGTGAAGCCAGGTACGTCTGACCTAAATATTGGCGTGGTGGAGCAAGGTGTGGCTGACAACGGCAGCACCGAAGCTTTCGACCCCAATGCGGGCTTTGCCGGAACGCCTTCCGCCACGGGAACCCTTGTGGCCACCGACGTGGATGATGCTGACAGTGCATTGAGTTACACCTTACAAGGTGACGGACAGGGCGAATACGGCAGTCTCACCATGAATGGCAATGAGTACACCTATACCTTGAATCAAGGTGAGGGCTCCGCCGCCGACAGTCTTGGCGCAGGGCAAACCAAAACGGAATCTTTCACCATTCGCGTGGAAGATCCCCATGGTGGCTTTGTGGATCAAGTGGTTACGGTGACGGTCACAGGCACCAACGATCAACCCACATTGGAGCTTGAGAGCACGACACTGACGCTTACAGAAGATGTCAACGTAGATGTTGATGGTAACCTTGTGGCCACGGGCACGGCTCGCGGTGAGGATGTGGACGAAGGTGCCGAACTGACCTATGGCCTTGATGCGCCCACAGGTGTCGATGATGCCTTGAGCACATCCCAAACGGGGCAGTATGGCACATTCAGTATAGACCCAGTTTCAGGCGATTATACCTATACTGTGGATAATGATTCTGTGCAAAATCTTGGCATTGGTGCAGATGGCAAACCTGAATCGGTGACGGAAAGCTTTGACATTTATGTGAGAGATGAGCACGGCGCCTATAGTAAGGAAACCATCACCGTTACGGTGAACGGTGCCAACGATGCGCCCACCATTGTTCAACCGGAAGGCGTGGATCCCGATGTACCTTTTGATCCTTCCGATCCAGATGCCGCTGTGAAGCCAGGTACGTCTGACCTAAATATTGGCGTGGTGGAGCAAGGTGTGGCTGACAACGGCAGCACCGAAGCTTTCGACCCCAATGCGGGCTTTGCCGGAACGCCTTCCGCCACGGGAACCCTTGTGGCCACCGACGTGGATGATGCTGACAGTGCATTGAGTTACACCTTACAAGGTGACGGACAGGGCGAATACGGCAGTCTCACCATGAATGGCAATGAGTACACCTATACCTTGAATCAAGGTGAGGGCTCCGCCGCCGACAGTCTTGGCGCAGGGCAAACCAAAACGGAATCTTTCACCATTCGCGTGGAAGATCCCCATGGTGGCTTTGTGGATCAAGTGGTTACGGTGACGGTCACAGGCACCAACGATCAACCCACATTGGAGCTTGAGAGCACGACACTGACGCTTACAGAAGATGTCAACGTAGATGTTGATGGTAACCTTGTGGCCACGGGCACGGCTCGCGGTGAGGATGTGGACGAAGGTGCCGAACTGACCTATGGCCTTGATGCGCCCACAGGTGTCGATGATGCCTTGAGCACATCCCAAACGGGGCAGTATGGCACATTCAGTATAGACCCAGTTTCAGGCGATTATACCTATACTGTGGATAATGATTCTGTGCAAAATCTTGGCATTGGTGCAGATGGCAAACCTGAATCGGTGACGGAAAGCTTTGACATTTATGTGAGAGATGAGCACGGCGCCTATAGTAAGGAAACCATCACCGTCACGGTGAACGGTGCCAACGATGCGCCCACCATTGTTCAACCGGAAGGCGTGGATCCCGATGTACCTTTTGATCCTTCCGATCCAGATGCCGCTGTGAAGCCAGG
>CAYJLO010000001.1:0-125251 GCA_964370835.1 uncultured Desulfovibrionaceae bacterium | reverse complement strand
GCGCCTATAGTAAGGAAACCATCACCGTCACGGTGAACGGTGCCAACGATGCGCCAGAAATCGTGCCACCGACAAATCCTGACCTAGAGATGGATCCTGCAAGTGGCACAAAGGTTGATTTGACGACCAGTGATAAAAACCTTGATGATTCTAGCAATCCAGCGGTGGATTCTGGGCAAATAGTCTTTACCTCACAAGAAACCATGAATGGCGGTAAAATTACCATTGGTGGTGCTACATTCATTGTGGAAGAAAATGAGTCTGGCTCTTATATCTTGCACCCCGCTGATGATACTGACTCTTTCATTAGCGACGGCTATTATGGTAAACTTACGGTGGATGATACTTTAGAATATGATGCGAGCACGGGTGAATTTACCTTAAGCTACACCTATGAACAAACGGAAAACTATGAGCATAATAATGATGTTGATGGTAATAGAAAGCCTGATAATAATCATGATCAAGTGCAAAGTAATGCTGAATCCTTTGATGTGCTTATTCAAGATGGCAAAGAATCCACCAACTCCACAGAGGGGTTAACGACCACTATTAACGTGGATATTAGCGACGATGGTCCGATCATTGTGAATGATGCCGCCGAAGACGGCCTTGGAGAAAGTACAGCTGTCTTGGATGGCACTACGGCAACAGCGCACGTTACCGTGGAGTTTGGTGGCGATGGCCCAGGAAAGATACTTCTTGATAGCAGCGGAACCATTGAGATTGGTGTCATGTGGGGAGATGCTGGCTGGGAGCCCATATATAATTATGGCATGACTCTTGTTGACTATAGCTATGATGCCAATACCGGAATGCATACTATTGTCATTGGTGATGTTACTCTCACAAGTACTGATAACACCAATTGGGAAATTTCTTATGAAGTAAACCTAGAAGGACGCGGCCCCGTAGGCTTAACCTTTGTGGATAGTGATGGTGATAGTGTACAGCATAGTATCAATAGTCCCACGCCCACACCCCCAGCACCAGAAGAGCCTACACCTCCGGCGCCAGAAAATCCGGACATTCACTCGCAAGGTGATCTTATTGATAATATTACTATTCTCGATACGACTCCCCATGGTGAAGGTGGATTGGTGACCAATTGGCAGGGCAGTTATGCCACGCATAATCCAGCCCCTGGAACCACACAAGTGGCTAATCAGCAAGATGCCTACGACAAAGATGGCTATACCATCGATGTGGGCGTTGCCAATGACGTTGTGCAAACGGGGCAATATGATGACACCATTTACCTTGGTCAAGGCCATGTGGATAGTCAAGATAATCACGCTGGTACGGAAAAGTTACAACAAGAAGCACAAGACTCCATGGAGCAATTCATGTTTGGCACCAGCACAGACGGTACCATACGTGAAGATGGTAGCATATTGCAGGATGCCAGTAAGGAAGACAGCACACTTTCCACTGAAATAACAGGATTAAGCCGTCCCTTTGTGGATATGGCACATGGTGGTGGCGGCGACGATACTATTTACGGTGAAGAAGGTGTGGACCTTATCTATGGAGGCAGTGGAAATGATACCATTCATGGCGGTGAAGGCAATGACGGCCTGCGCGGCGGTAGTGGTGATGATAGTATCTATGGCGGCGAAGGTAATGATATTATTTACGGTGGCCTCGGAAGCGATATGCTTGACGGTGGCGATGGAGATGACTTCATTCTAGGCGACATAAGCGATATAAGCATACTTGGCGGAAAAGGTAGTGATGTTATAAAGGTGGATTTATCTACCCTTGGAGACATAGGTACAGATGCTCTTCGTATTGATGGCGGTGGAGATGAGGATGGCTCTTTGGATATATTATTCGCCGGAGCCAATGGTATGGACGCAGCCAAAGAGCTCATTAGTAACGGTAATATAGAGAATATAGAAATCATCATAGCTGGTGGTAATATAAGTGGCGAAAACGTCAATGAGGTCTTGGGTAGCTTGAATATTCAAAACTCCGATGGATTTGACCCCTCTGGCCAAGGCTGGACAGCCAGTTCTTCGCAAGATTTGAGTGGCAAGGGCTATACAGAGTTCTCTAAAGTTGTAGACTCTGAAGAAGTGACCATTCTTGTTCAAACAAGCTTACTCACATCATAATATACGACTTTTCTAACCATGTAACGAACAGCTCCTTAGGGATTTCTTAAGGGGCTGTGTTAGCATAATAGGATAACTTGATAGTGTGTTTTGCTTTTTTGCCATGGAGAGCGATGGCAAAAGTCACAAAAAAGCCCCCGTGCCATGGAGCAGGGGGGCTAAGTTTTTTTAGATGTGAAGTTTAGCTGAAGAAAAGGGTGTTTATTAAGATGGTGGTGCCATCATCATCGCTGGTAAACTGTTTGTAGGTTTGGTTATCCTTACCTGTGATGGTTGTTCCACTTGTCCAGCCATTTAGAGCGTCAGAACCATTTTCAATCAGGTCTTTTTGCAATTCTTTTGCAGCTTCTGCATCATCACCCAGCACTATAACTTCCACATTGCTGATGACACCGTTACTTAGAGCTGTTTCAATATCGCTTGTGGAGCTAAGTCCAGCCAAGAGCAGGTCAACCTCGCCTTCTCCGCCATCTACAGAAAAGAGATCTTTAATGCCTACATTGTCTAAGCTGATGAAGTCGTTGCCGCTACCGGCATCTACTGTGTCTCGTGCACCGGCAAAGATGAAGTCATCGCCTGCTTCGCCAAAGAGTATATCATCACCAGTGCCACCAAAAATGATGTCATTTCCAGCGCCGCCATAAATCACATCATCACCTGCGCCGCCATAAATTATGTCATGGCCTGCGCCGCCTGTGATGGTATCATTTCCGCTAAAGCCCATGAGTAAATCATCTTCTTCGCTGCCGGAGAGCGTTTGATCAGTGAAGCCAAGTGTAATGTTTTCTCCACTTTCTAGGGTGAGCCCGTCTTTACTTGTTGTAGTAATGACGTCATCGATGGCATCGCCAATTTTGGCAAGCACATCGTATTTACCCTCATCGCCCAAAATTAAGAGTGTGTCCAAAAGGTCATGCTCTTTTGTGGTGTTCACGCCTTCTACGTTTTCCATGGCATCAAAAATGGCTTTTTCAAGCTCATCACCCATTTTGGCAGCCACCACAGACATAACTTGTTCAAAAGCTTCTTCTAAATCGTCAGTGGTGTACACTTGTCCATCCACGGTTATGGTTTTTAAGAAGCTATCGTTGAAATTGGCTCCAAGGCCAATGGCAAATATACCATCTTCTTTCCCCATGGCGGCATTGAGATTTTCGGCAGATTCTTGGGTCTGCTCTTTTTCATTTGTGGAGGCAGTGTCACCACTGCCGTCGGAAATAATGATGGCTTGTTCCATATCTTCCCATATGCCTTGTGCATTTTTTACTTGCAGCATGGGCGCTTCAATGGCTTGTCCATTGATGGCCTCACTTTGTACAAGGCGATAGGTGATGCCATCCACAGTCCACGTGTGCCCATCTTTGCCGTTGGCAATGTCTTCGGCAGAGTTAAGAGATTGTCCTGTTATGTCAATGCAAATGGCGTTTGTGATTGCGTCTTCGCACGTTTTGTCAAGTTTTGTGCCACCGGTAACGGTGATTTTACCTGCATTAAAGTCGATGATAACATCGTCCTTGGAATCAAATTCGTAATAGGAAAATCCTTCACCAGAAGTGCCACGGTCATCCACGATAACAATGGTTTTACCATTTTCGTCGGTATATACCACATACGCATCGTTTCTGAGGTTTGTGTTATTGTAATCGTTGAGGGTGAAAGAATCAAAATTGTATGTTGTTCCGTTAAAGGTGAAGCTGGAGGGGTAGCCCATGCCATTACTTACATAATCAAGCTCTGGATCAAGAGAAGCATTATCGCCTTTTAATGCTTCTTCAGATAGTACATCTTTTAAAACATAATCACCCAAAGCGTATGTGGGCTGTCCATCGGTCATGAGAATGGTGAAGTTTTCTCCTTCAGGTACGTCTCCATTGCCAATCTCTTTGAACCATGCTGTGGCAGCATTGAGAGCTGCATCCATATTGGTGCCTTCAAGTCCCTTGCTGGGCCAAGTAATGGTAGAAAGGATGGAGGCAAAATCGTCATAAGTGATGCC
The DNA here is from genome assembly GCA_964370835.1 of uncultured Desulfovibrionaceae bacterium. Classification (GTDB taxonomy): domain Bacteria; phylum Desulfobacterota; class Desulfovibrionia; order Desulfovibrionales; family Desulfovibrionaceae; genus CAYJAD01. The sequence continues at coordinate 121,138 of CAYJLO010000001.1, read as the reverse complement.
AGTGATGGTATCTGTTATTTTACCAGATTCTGGATCATACTCTAACTTTAGCTCCACTTGTGCGGCCTTATTGTAATCAATAAGACAAATGTTAATGCTTCCGCCGTCGGAAAGTTCGTCTAGTTTTTCGCCCAAACTTTTAAGCGCCGCTTCCACTTGATCCATGGCATTGGCATTCATGCTACCGGAACTGTCCACAATGACGGCAAGATTGAGTGCTGTGGTGTTCTCTATTCCTTCTGCCTCGGGCATGATGATGCTCCCCACTTCGGGCTTTATGGTGAGGGTAAAGTCAGCTGTGTCTGTATCCCCATCGCCGTCTTTGGCAGTGTAGGTGAAGGTAAAGTCTTTCTCCACAGCAATGTCATAGTCTTTACTGGGGGTAAAAGTGTAGTCACCGTTTTTATCAAAGGTAATGGTACCAGCTTCCGATTCAAATTTTGCCGCTTCATCATCTGCAGTTTCAAGAGCTGTCCAGCCGTTGGGAGCTGTTACGCTTTCAATCCCGCCGCCTTGAGCCCAACCATCGGCACCGCTGCTGTCGTTAGCCAGTAGGTTTCCAGATATGGCTTCACCGTCTTCGTTGGTCCAATTGCTGTTATCTGTGGCTATGGGGCCATCATCTTTAACTTCCACATTAACACGAAGTTCCACATCGTTACCATTGGCATCTTTCACTGTCACATCTATATGGCCAGTAATGCTGTCATCATGCTGGTTTTGGCCTTGGTCATGGCTGGTGTTGTCTGTGAGGGTAACAGATAAGCTACCATCGGGATTCACAGTGGCAGTGCCAATGACATTACCATGGTCATCGTAAAAAGGATATGTGCCTTCTGTGTACTCAAGGGAACTTTCACCCAGCCATGCTTCTTTGGAAATGCTGTCTTTACTACCATTTTTGCTACCAATGTCAGATTCATCTACCATTAGGCTAGAGGTGGGCATGTCGCCCACGGTGATGGTGAGTGTACTCTCAGAAGTGTCACCATCGGCATCTTGTATGGTGTAGCCAAACGCTAAATCAGTATCTTTAGTGGTACTGTCTGGAGAAGAGGAAAACTCATAATTGCCATTGTTATCAAAAATAATAATATCGCCTGTTTCAGGGTTGTAAAAACCAAAATCAGCATTTTTACTTTCTAGTATGTCTGAAGGCAAAGCCTCCCAACCGGCAGGGGGAGTGATGGAGGTAATGTCTTTGCCGGTGTGTGTGCTGTCGGTGTCGCCTGCATCATCATTACCAAGAATAGTACCCTTAACTTTACCACCTTCAGGAACATATGCCGTGTCGGCGTTGGCTTGGGGGAGTAAGTTAGCAGGCCCTTCAGAAATATTTTCAGTGAGCAGAGCAGTGTCCGCATCTGTACCGCCTTCACGGTCTTCTTCTTCGTCAAAGCTAGTGGGGTAGGCTTGATCAAGACCGTCTAAGCGGTCAATACCGTCCAGCAGAGTGCCAGCAAGAGTATCCACAGTGCTACCGCTACCTTGAGGAGCTGTGGTGGTGTTACCTGCCGCAGGCATGAGTTCTTCACCAAGGGCTGCAAAAAAATCTTCGCCGTTTACTTCTGTACCTTCAATGAGAAATGTGGGCATATTATCAGCAGTATAAGCCACATAGAAATCGGTGAGAAATAAGCTTGCGCCATCTTCAAAACTCATAACAAGACTGTCACCATCGCGTATGAGGGTCGCTTCAGAAGAGTCAAACTCAAAAACAAGGCGGTCTTCAGCTTGTGGTGCAAGAGTAACGGTTTGGTTTGCTGTGGGTTTTTGTAATTGAATGTCAGCCATGATAAAATCCTTTTTTGGAATAACGTACAAAATAAGAGGACGCCACATGTTACAAGGTATAACAAAGCGTACTGGTGTATTAAAATAAGGAAGTATAAGGCATTTAGTTTACTATGCTAAATGACGAGGAAGAGCTCCTCAGGTTGTAATAAGAATTCTTACAACCCACAGATGTGGCACTAAATAAGGGGGTGTCGCACCTAAATAATAGGGAACCTTTTAGGTTCACACGTAGAAACTACGTAGGTTTATTCCTAAGAAGAAAGGATAATTTTGTCAATAAAAAATATGCTTTTATGTATTTTCATTGTCATGGGTATGGATTAAAAAATCATAAACATTTTTAATGTGCTAAAATATAAGATTTTTTTTGCTTGAGCGTATTGCGGCGCGTATGTTTTCTTTATTGGAATCGGTAAATGTGTGTGCAGGAATATACTTTTTAGCTATGGAGCATGGCGTGCATATCTTCACCTATAACTGTTGTGAGTTTTATATACCAAGTTGTTATAAGCGTCTGCAAGATGTTTGGTGTGATAAAGGCAGGTAGGCTGGGCCACGGTAGATATTTTTATGCTTAGGGCTAAGAGACTTAATGGTATGGAAAATGTATCATTCAATGGGCTTGTATATAAAATGATTCGATGCTGTGTCTGTGACAGTGGTCACAGGATAGAAAGTTGTTTTCGAGTGCTTTGTGAACTTTTAAAAAGAATTTTTGAAAATAACTTGGAATGCTTTGCATGTAAAATAAGTGTGGGCTTTTCATTGTATAAAAAGTGGTTATATGTTAAACTAGCGATATATACAGAAGTTAAATATTATTTTGATATATGAAGGCGTAAGATATTAGCATGAAAAAATCTCACATACAAGATACAGCCAGTTCTCCTCTTGAAGAGGAAAATCAAACTTTACGAGACGAGTTGGAAGCTACGCGCAAGGAATTGCATTTTATGCAGGCCTTGGTGGATAATATTCCCTTTCCTGTGTTTTCCAAGGATGGGGAAGGGCGCATGCGTACTGTTAATAAAGCTTATGTGGATTTTTTTGGAGAGCGCAAGGAAGATGTTCTGTATAAAACGGCAAAAGAGCTTGTGTATCTTACGCCGGAAGAACGAGAATTATTTCATGAACAAGCTGTTCAAGCTGCCCAAAATTGTAGCAGTATTTGTTGCGAGAGAGTGTATTCTGTAATCAAGGGTACAGTGCCCACGCTGTACTGGAGTCAAGGTTTTGCCATTGATAATACAGAAGAGAAGGGGGTTGTGGCTAGTATTGTGGAGATAACCACACAAAAAGCTCTGGAAAACACTTTGGCGCAAAAGGTGAAAGAGCTTAACCAAGTGCATGCTGATATGCAAGTCGCTAAAGAACGTTCACAGCTTATGCTGGATACCATGCCCTTGGCTGCACAAATTTGGTCTGCCGACGGGCGCATGCTGGATACCAGTTTGGAGGCGGCTCGCCTTTTTGAGTTTGAAGATAAAGACGATTATTGGGAAAATTTTGCAGATAACATTCCTGAGTATCAGCCCAATGGTAAGAAAAGCATCGACTATCTTAAAGAAATTTTGCAAAGGGCTTTAGATACAGGCACTGCGCATACAGAATGGCGCCATGTGGATTTAGCTGGCCAAGCTGTACCCATAGATATTACTTGTGTGCGATCTTCACTGCATGGGGAAACTGTTATTTTGGTTTTCATGCGTGATTTACGTGAGCACTACGCTCAGATGGAAAAATTGCGCGAAGCCGATGACTATACCAAGTTAATGTTAGATTCTAGTCCATTGGGTGCTCTTATTTGGGATAGCTCTTTTACTTTGGTGCATTGTAATAAAGCCTTGGCCATGACATTTGGCCTTGAAAAACCCACAGAATTTATGGAGCATTTTCTTGAGCTCATACCGGAATTTCAGCCGCATGGAGAGCTCTCTTTAGAATATATGCAAAGGGTTTTGTTACATGCCGTAGAACATGGCTCTTCTGAACTACCGTGGATGGGACAAAATTTGCGAGGGGAAGAAATTCCTTGTGCCGTGAAAGCCGTTCGTACCAAATATCGTGGGGAGGCCATGGTCATAGCCTATGTGGAAGACCTGAGAGCCTCTGAGGAGCAAAAAAAGAAGTTAAAAGTTGCCGAACAACGCACAGCGGCCATTTTAAGTGGTGTGCCTTTAGGCATCAATTTACTTCGCCCTGATTTTAGCATTGTGGATTGCAATGAAGTGGCGGTGAATTTAACAGGGCATGCTGATAAAGCTTCTTATATGGAAGACTTTGTTAATGTACTTCCTGCGGTTCAGCCCGATGGAAGAGACTCTGCAACGCTTATTCAAGATGTACTTATGCAAACGCGCGTACTCGGGCAAACGCGCTGTGAAATTATGGCTGTAAATGCTCATAAAGAGGAACTTCCTTTAGAGATTACTGCTGTGGAAGCTCATTTGGACTATGAAGAGCTTTACATTGTGTACGCACATGATTTGACAAAAGCAAAACACATGCTCAAAGAAATAGAGCTCTCCAGAGAGGCTGCCGAGCAAAGCGCCAAAGCCAAAAGTGAGTTTTTGGCCAATATGAGCCACGAAATCCGCACCCCCATGAATGGTATTTTAGGCTTGTTACATTTGCTAAATGGCACAGAATTACAAGCAGATCAAAAAAACTATGTGAGCAAAACTCTGTATTCTGCCAATAATTTATTGCGAATCATCAATGATATCTTGGATTTTTCTAAAATAGAAGCTGGTAAGCTTGAAATAGAAGCCACGCCTTTTAGTATACACCAAGTGTGCAAAGAAGTGCAGGATTTATATTCAGTGGCGGCGCGGGAAAAAGGGCTTAAGTTTCTTCTTACGCACGGGGACTTGTCTGTGACTCACGTATTGGGTGATTCTTTGCGCCTTAGACAAATTTTATTTAATCTTGTGAGTAATGCCATTAAATTTACCCAGCAAGGGCGTGTTGAACTGGCAGTAGAAGTGCTTGAACATACAGAAGAGAGCATCACATGCCAATTTAGCGTGTCTGATACGGGCATAGGCCTTAGCAAAGAACAAGCGCAAAGGTTATTTTCAGCTTTTTCGCAAGCAGATAGCTCTGTTACACGTAAATACGGCGGTACAGGCCTTGGTCTGGCCATTTCGCTCCAGCTTGCGCGCATGATGCGTGGGGACATGTGGGTAGAAAGCGTGGAGGGCCAAGGATCATGTTTTTATTGTAAGGCTAGTTTTGACGTGTGTCCTGAAGACTTTCTTCCCATGGCTGAAAATCTCGAGCAAGAAAGTGTCACTCAAGGCACGGGGCATCTATTGTTGGTGGAAGATAATGAGATAAATCAACTCATTGCTGAGGAACTTTTACGCAGTGTGGGCTATACTGTGGACACAGCTAACGATGGCCAAGAAGCTCTCGATATGCTAGATAAAAAATCTTATGATTTGGTGCTGATGGATATTCAAATGCCCATTATGGACGGTCTTACCGCCACGGTGAAAATACGCGAGCAAGAACGCTTTAACACTCTTCCTGTGGTGGCCATGTCTGCTCACGCCATGAGCGGTGATAAAGATAATAGTCTTGCTCACGGCATGAATGATCATATAACAAAGCCCATCATTCCTGAAATACTTTACAGTACTTTGCACTATTGGCTGAAAAAGAATAAATAATCTAGTGTCACTTTTTTTGATGTGGCCTTAGGTACTTCCTTGTGTCCTTTAAGAAGTGGTAATATCTTGAGTTTTTTGAAAATATACAAGGTGTGATATGAACTTTTTAATCAGAAATAGGCCACATAACACTTTTTAGAAGTTTGCCAAATCAGCATCAATGGTGTGCATCATATGACATAAGGTTTGCAACTCTTCTTGATCTTTATCCGAAAAATTATGTTTTACATGTTTTATTGAAGCTTTGCAGTCGCTATCCACAGCCATGAGCACGCGTAAATAGCTTTCAATGGACTTATCATTGCGAGGGGTTTTATTATTGAGCATGGCATACATGTCTTTCATATAACCAAAACTTAAAATGTTTTCTTTTTGTGAAATATACAAATTAATTCTGTATAAAATAAAGCGTGTTGCAGCCGCAGAATGATATATTTTTAAAGCTTCGCCAATTTTTTCATGCGCAAATCCGTGTTTCTTCAAAACATTTTCTAAAATCATAGAAAGAAAATCCGTTTCCTCCACACTGTGAAAGGTTTGTATGGCTTCATACCACTCGTCAGCATATGCAGCGGCTTTTCTTTTGTTCTGTATAATGCCTCCGAAGCCAGCAAATTGCTTGGTTTTTCCTGTGAAAAAACATAAAAATGCATGTATATGTTCATGAATGTAAATGTTAGGAATTTTCACACGAACGCGTTTTAGCACATCAAAGAAAGCGCGAATGAGCGTTGTCCTTTGCATATTGTAGTAAGGCGGTTGATAGGAGAGAACTTGATTTTCTACGCGCTCTAAAGGAGAGTCTTGTTCGCCATTTTCTGAAATAAGTTCAGAGCTGTGGGAAAGGGATAAATCGTTCATTAACCACAGGTTAGATGCCGAGGAGTATTCGGGATTTTCTTTTAAAAACTCCATACACGTTAGCATGGATGCGTTGGATTGATGTCTTCTATCGGCGCGAAAAACACAGTATTCAGTGTTTATATGTTCCAACGCCATGAGAACTCTATCTATATACGGCACCTGAGGCATATGAAAGTAATGTATGTTTTTAAGATTGCAGAGTTCTTTAGGGAGTTCATACTTTTCTATAGTGTCATGTACAATATATATATTTGCACCTGTAGGCGCATGATAGCGCAGTATGGTATCAAGCATATGACAGTTATCCTTCATGGGAATAATCATCGATAAGTCACTAAACATGGTTTCTCCTTACAAGCTCTCTACAGGTACTGTGCAATCTCAATAAACAACTCTGTTTGTGTTGTGTAAGCGTTTGGCATAAAAGATTATTATAGTGTAATTGTTTTTCACAGTAAAGAAAAATATGTTTTCTACACACAGCTGGCTCACATGAGAATTTGTAACACAAAAATTATAGTATCTTCTTTGCTTTACACTTTATGTAAAATCAGCATTGACAAAATACCTCATTTTCCGTAACACATTTTCTGAAAAAGTAACACCATGAACGCGGTTATGATTCAAACTGTGCACTGTCTTAATATGCTGTCTAAGCAGTAAAAAATAAAATTTTGCGCAAAATATAAGTAAAAGTAGGGTTTGTTATGCTGAAATATAAACTTCGTATGCTGTGTATGCTTGGCATTTTGTGTATGACTATCGTACATGTGGCACAGGCTACATCTGCTTCAGATACTCTGCGCACTGTTACAGATATGCGTGGCAAAACCGTAACTTTTCCTGCAAAATTGACTCATATAGCCACAATTGATGATGGCTTTGTTGAAGGTGTCATGACACATCTTGGCGTTATTCATACTGTGAATGTCATTGGCTCTTGGGGTCTGAAGCGCGATTATAAGTATACTGTGGTGGGTGCTGATGAAAAGAAGTATGAATATGCTGGGCTTAACACCATGCGTTTTTTGCATCCGTGGCTTGATGACTTGGTATGTGTGAATTCGCCACAGGGCAATGCGCTTAGTTTTGAAGCACTGGCTGCTGCCAATCCGCAATTACTCATCTTGCGCGTGGGCGATTGCACCTTGGGTGGTGAGGACCATGAGACGCTTGCAAAGACCATTTCCATGATAGAATCCTTGAATATACCGCTGGTGGTGCTCTATTCGCCCGATTATTATGGTAATTCAGGATTGGCTACTATGAAGCAAGAGGCTTCCATCATTGGAGCTATTTTTGGTATGCAAATGCAAGCCGAAACCCTTGCGGACAAGCTTTCCGGCATTGAAGCCCTTATCCATGAGCGTACACAGCATATTGCCGAAGCAGATAAAAAGCGGGTGCTGTATTTGGGGCTTAACTCCAATGTGCGCAAGAGTAATGGGGCAGGGGTTACCTTTGGCGTGAATACTCCTGAGTCTTATATGCTGGAAAATGTTGTGCATGCTCGCAATGTTTTTGAAGGTATGGGAACCTTTGTGCCCATAAGTGCTGAGCACATCTATGCCCTTGAGCCAGATGTTATTATTTTGCCCACCTATAATGGATATCATCCACCCAAAGAATTGTATGAATCTGCATCGTATGCGCAATTACAAGATGTAAAAGCCGTACAAAATCGCCGTGTTTATGCCATGCCTTGGACGCCCATGAATTGCGCCAGACGTGTGGAGTATCCGCTTGATATGCTCATCATTGCTAAAGCAACGTATCCTGAACTCTTTGAGGACATCAATGTGTATGACTATGCTTTGCAATTTTATCAAGATGTGTATCATGTGGATGAAAAAACAGCCAAAGGTTTACGTAGCACCCAGCTTCTTGATTGGATGCAAGAAATAGGCTTTTAAATGACGCGTACTCGTAGTTATTGGTGCCTATTTTTCATGTTTTTAGGCTTAGTGGGGATATTTTTAACCTCGCTTTGCATGGGAGAATATCGTCTCGCCTTGGGAGATATTGTTGATGTTATGGTGGCTCATGTGTCTTCCGTGCTTGGCATGGATGTTGTGGAACCAGCCAAAATGCATACCACCATCATTTGGAATATACGCTTGCCAAGATTATTTTTAGCTTGTTTGGTGGGAGCGGCTTTGTCTGTGGCCGGTGTGCTGTATCAAGCATGCTTTCGTAATCCTTTGGTGGAGCCTTTTATTTTGGGTGTATCCTCCGGAGCGGCTTTTGGCGCGGCTTTAGCCATTGTTTTTCCCTTTATTTTTCCACAAATACAACTTACGGCTTTTGTTTTTGCACTCATAGCTGTGTTTGGCGCATATGTGTTGGGGCATACTCGTGGCGAAAGCTCTGCCGTAACTTTAGTACTTTCAGGCATAGTGGTTGGCGCTCTTTTTTCTGCTCTTGTGGGTATTATGAAATATGTCTCAGAAGATACACAATTGCGAGAAATTACCTTTTGGATGATGGGGGGCATACATCATGCCACGTGGCAAGACGTCATTGTAAATACCACGGGACTTATACCTTGTGCCCTCGTGGCATGGTTTTGGGCCTGGAAGCTTAATATTTTAAGCCTTGGCGACGAGGAAGCTCGCAGTCTTGGAGTGGCTCCCAATTCCACCCGAATTCTCTTTTTACTTTTGGCAACCATGACAGCGTCCATCAGTGTGGCCAGTGTGGGAATTATTGCATGGGTGGGGTTAATGATTCCGCATGCCACACGCATGGTATTGGGGCCGGACAATCGTTTGCTCGTCATAGGTGCCATGCTCATGGGCGCAAGCTATATGCTGATATGTGATACCCTTGCCAGAACTCTCACATCGGCAGAAATTCCCATTGGTATTGTTACATCCATCATTGGTTCCCCCTATTTACTTTATTTATTACGTCGCAAAGGGGTAGAGCTTTATGGATAAAATTGTATCCTTAGAAGACACAAAGGCCGCCCTTGATGTGCGTGGTGTTTCCTTTGAGTATAAGAATAAACCTGTGTTGCGCGATGTTTCTTTTAGCGTACCCAAGGGGAGTATTTGTGGTTTATTGGGGCATAATGGCTCGGGAAAAACCACATTTTTCAAGTGTTGTATGAATGTACTCTCTCCCTACACGGGACGCATTGAGGCTCATGGCGAAATTTTGCAGCGCATGTCTCCGGCCAAACTTGCTAGTCGTATAGCCTATGTGCCGCAAGAGTACAGGCAGGTATTTCCATTCACTGTGCGCGATGTGGTGGCCATGGGCAGAACGCCACATATGGCGGCTCGTTTTGGCGGTTTTGGGCAAATTACGGCAACAGATCGTGAACATGTACAAAATGCCTTGGAGCGCACCAAATTAACGCATTTAGCAGAAGAGCCTTGCAATACATTAAGTAGCGGACAGCGTCAGCTTGTGTTCATTGCCAGAGCCATTGCTCAAAATAGTCCTGTTATGCTGCTAGATGAACCGACCTCCGCCCTTGATTTTAGTAAACAAGTGGCTGTGTGGACCTTGCTACAAGAAATTGCTGCTCAGGGCATAAGTATTTTGGTGTGCTGCCATGATCCTAATCATATTTTGTGGTTTTGTCATAAGGTTGTGGTGTTGCATCAGGGAACAGTCCTTGAAACGGGTAAGCCAAGTGATGTTTTGCATGTGGAAATGCTCCGTAAAGTCTATGGGGCATCGTGTACCCTTGGTAATGCACATGTTGTGTACCCTCAGCAAATAGCGCACATGTCCACGACATAGTCTTGAGAAAACAGTGCAAAGAAACGGTACTAGTAACATTGGGTAAAATAATATTTTTTGCAAGTAGTCTTTGTAGTGCGTAGTTAGAATACCTTTTTATTTTACATGGTTTTGTATGGGCTTGCTGATAAATCTTTAATAACGCCTTCATGCAAGTGCATGATATGGTCAGAAATACTGCAGATATCTTCTTCATTGTGACTGACAAATATGGTGGTAATATTGGACTTTTTTACAATGGTGTGAATTTCGGTTCTAATTTTGCTTTGCAAGGCAGTATCAAGGCTGCTGAAAGGTTCATCCAGTAAAAGCAAAGAAGGCTTTCGCGCTAAAGTGCGCGCTATGGCCACGCGTTGCTGTTGGCCCCCGGAAAGTTCGTGCGGGTATCGTTTTACTAAATCATGTATGTTCACAAGCTCCAGCATTTCTCGAAGGATATTTGCTGCATTGTGTTTATCATCTACGCCAAAGAGAATATTTTTTTCCACAGTAAGATGCGGAAAAAGTGCATAATCTTGAAAAACCATGCCGATATTTCTATTTTCAGGCTCTATGAAAATAGTGTCATCACAAATGATTTTTTTATTGATGGAAATGGCTCCGCTTTGCGGAAATTCCAAGCCGGCAATGACGCGTAAAAGAGTGCTTTTACCACTGCCACTGGCTCCTTGTATGCCAAGAATTTTGCCGTGTTCCAGAGAAAAAGTGATGCCTTTTAAGGTGTTTTCTTGTGCATGGCTGTGCTTGAAGTATATATTTTTGAGCTCTAGATAGCTTGATTCCATACTAACTCCTTTTACGCGGCTTGAATGGAAATGTGGTAGTTAATTTTCTCTTTTTTCCAGTGTTTTATGAATGAAATATATGGCTGTAAGTGATAGCATGATGATAAAAAGCGAAGGAATAGCGCCGCGGCTGATTTGCTCGTCATGCGCGTATTTGTACACGACAGTGCCTAAGGTGTTAAAATTAAAAGGCCGCAGGAAAAGAGCCAAAGGAAGTTCTTTCACTATATCCACAAAGGTGAGGGAAAATCCTGCCACGAGAGCAGATTTTAACATGGGAATATCCACAAAGAAAAAGGTGTACGTGGTACTTTTTCCGAGCATTTTTGAGGCTTCGAAAAAGCGCATGCCGTTTTTTTCAAATTCATTATCCACGCTTTGAAAACCTACGCCTAAATATCTAACGGTATAAGCAAAAATAAGAATAAATAAAGAAGAACTGAGCAATAATGTTTTGGCATCTTCATCAAATATTTTATATATCCATGCAAAATTTCTATCAAAAGCATTGAAAAATGTAATGACAGTTATGGCAAGAACTGTTCCTGGAATGGCATACCCAATGATGGTGAGCTTGGAGTAAAAAATAGACAGCGCTCCTTTATAAAGGCGAATATAATTACCCACAATGAGTGTAATGCCCATGACGCATAAGGAAGAAAGCGTTGCTAAAGAAAGTGTATTATAGGTGAGTTGTATGAATTCGTTTGATAATACATAGCTATAGCTATAAAATGCCCAGTAAAGTAGTTGCGTACAAGGTATAAAAAATCCAAAACTTAAGATACTAAGACAAAATAGCGTTAATCCATAGGCTTCAAATCCTTTTTTCTTTTTTCTCTGGATGGGTCGAATTTTTGCAGTGGTAAGCGTGAATTTTTTTCTTCCGCGCAGAATTTTCTCTAAAAGCAAGAGGGTAAAGACCACCAAAAGTAAGACACTTGCCAAGCGCAAAGCAGAAATTTGATCGGAAAAATTAAACCACGATGTGAAAATGGCCGTGGAAAGCGTTTGTACGCCAAAATAACTCACGGCGCCATAATCACTGAGTACCTCCATTAAAACAAGCGTTACAGAACCTATAAGAGCATTTCTTGCGGCGGGCAGTATGACTTTAAAGAAGATACTAAAGCGTGATTTGCCTAACAAAATGGCGCTTTCCACAAGATTTGCCGCATCTTTTTTTAAATAGCTGTACACAATGATATATACATAAGGATATAAAAAGAAGGTGAAAATAAAAATGGCGCCGGGAGTGGACATGATGTCAAAAATACCCCAATTGGATTGTTCAATACCAAGGGTGTTTCTCATGAAATATTGAATGCTTCCGGTATAGCTGAGCATGCCTGCATAGGTATAGGCTGCAATATAGGGCGGAATGGCCAAGGGAAGAATGAAAGCCCAAGAAAAGAATGTTCTGAGAGGAAAATCGTAAATAGTTACCATATATGCTGCGGCACTGCCCAAGAAAATGCTAAAAAGGGCAACAAAAATGCAAATGATAACAGTGGTGCTTATGTAGTCCAGCAGTAAATAGTTTTTAATATGCGTCCAAACTTCATTTGTGGCTTCAAAAAGTGGAAAAATTATGGCAATGCATGATGCAACAATGCAAAGCATAAAAAAGGATGTGAGCAAAAACCATATATTTACTGTTGTTTTCATTTTCTGCGCCTTGTGCTTATGGTAAAGGGGAAAACGTATTCACATAAAAAGATTGTGTAAAAAGGCAAGGATAGTTCCTTGCCTTTTTTATGGAACTACTTCCAACCTCCTTGGCCCATAATCATGGATGCCTTGGTGGTGTTTTTACCTATGTCTTCTAAATTCACATTCATTCTGGTAAAGGTTCCCAACTCTTGTATGAGGGGATGCGCAGGCACCTCGGGATTGGCAGGTGTTTCGTAGTTTTTATTGGCATATATGCTCTGTACTTCAGGCGAGGTGAGATATTCTAGGAGTGTGGTTGCATTTTGGGTGTTTTTTCCATGTTTCATGATGGCGGCCGCGCTTACGTCCACATGGGTATTTTCTGGAAAGAAAAAGGCTACTTTTTTGGCCACTTCAACTTCTTTGGGGTCGTCGGAGTACATCATTCTACCAAGGTAATAGGTGTTTAATATGGCCACATCGCCTTCTCCGGCTATGACGGCTTTAATTTGATCTCTGTCATTGCCCTTGGGAGTTCTGGCCATGTTTTTCACAAGGCCCTTCACAAAAACTAAGGCAGCAGTTTCGGACTCTTCTGCTATTATACCGGCAACCAATGATTGATTATATCCGGATGCCGCAGAGCGAACGAGTATTTTTCCTGAAAAGTCTGCCTTTGCTAAGTCTTGGTATGTTTTAATTTTGGAAAAATCAAACTTGCCTTTTTCGTACCCTATGACGCGCGCTCTTTGAGTAAGTGCCACCCAATCATTGTTTTTACCGCGCAAAGATGCAGGAATATTTTCTTCAATAATGGTGGAGAGTATGGGGCTTACCATGTCAGCAGCTATGGCATTATACAGGTTAACCATGTCCACGGTCATAAATATATCTGCAGGACTGTCAGCACCTTCGCTTTTTAAGCGTGCTAATATTTCAGGGGCTTTACCAGAAATCACATTAACTTTAATACCGGTTTTTTGAGTAAAAGCCTCGTAGATGCTTTTATCAATGTCATAGTGGCGTGATGTGTACACGTTTACTTCTTCTGTGGCATGGGCAGGTGAATTTAAAAGAATGCAAGTCACAAGAAGTAGGAGAAAGGCTTGTAAAAATTTCGGCATAGAAACCTCTTTGGGCTACAGGTTTTACACTCCTTTAATAAGGATGAGACATTGTTTTATACTGTGTTGCTGCGTGGAAAGAGTGCTGAAAAGTAAGAAGATGATATATAATATGAATTTCATTGTCAATAAAATCATGAGTGTTTTGCTATGAGTTTATGACTTGATATGGCGAAAATTCACTGGAGAGCTCATTATTTAAGGTGATTGTGGTTGTTTTAGGTCTTATTTTGATGGAGAGTGCTTATCAGACTGTTGTAAAAAGTAACTCGCTGAAAATAGCAATCTGCTTTGTTAGAGCTGTTTTTTGCCTTGACTATATACGGTTCGATATATTCCTTTCGCAAAAAAGTCTTTTCTTTCGTATGTTACATTTTTGAATAGCCTGTGGAAAAACTATGAAAGAGGCATTTTATTAAAAAAGCTTCAATAAACTGTTTCAATAGGGCTTTATGCCATTTTTCCTTGGCGCTTTAGTAAAATCCAATGATGTAAAGTTTTATAAAGTAAATCAGCATCTATGGGCTTTGTTATATGATCATTCATGCCATGCGAAAGGCTAATTTCTTTATCTCCTTTCATGGCATGGGCAGACATGGCTATGATGGGCAGTTGTGCGTATTTTTTCTGCGCTCGAATGTGCTGTGTGGCGGTATAGCCATCCATGATGGGCATTTGAATGTCCATAAGAATGGCATCATAGGTTGTGTCTTTGAGTTTTTCTAAAGCATCAGCGCCGTTGTGGGCAGTATCTAGCGTATATCCAACGGTTTTCAAAATTTCTTGTGCAACAATTTGATTGATCTCATTATCCTCCACCAAGAGTAAATGCCCGAGTTCAAGGTTTTCATAATTACTACATAGAATGCTTTCTTGATTCTGTGCGTCAGCTTGTGTTTGGGTGTGTAGGGAGAAAATAGCGCTACAGTAAAAGGTGGAGCCCTTGCCAAGTTCGCTTTCTACCCAAATATCTCCGCGCATCATGCTAATAATACTGCGAGAAATGACAAGTCCAAGGCCTGTTCCGCCGTATTTGCGGGTGACAGAAGTATCTGCTTGCGAAAAAGCTGTAAAGAGTCGTCCCATTTGTTCTGGGCTTAGGCCGATGCCTGTGTCACGCACGGCAAAGCGACAGTGCATTTCGTCTTTACCGTGTAAGGAGCTTTCAATTTCCAAGGAAACGGAGCCGGAACGAGTAAATTTAATGGCATTGCTAACCAAATTAAAAAGCACTTGCTTAAGGCGTAATGCATCGCCCAAAAGACATGTTTGCGCTTGTTCTCCTGCTTGTACGTGCAGTTTTAATCCTTTTTTTGAGCTGGTAGGAGCGTATAAATCTATAACATCCTGACAGATTTCTTCTAAAGTAAAAGGATGATCTTCTATGTGCAGCTTTCCTGCCTCAATTTTTGAAAAATCTAAAATATCATTGATGATGCGCATAAGATTATTGGCAGAAAAAACACTTTTATTGACATAATCTTCTTGTACTTCTGTCATGGGAGTTTGTTGTAAAAGATGCAAAAGCCCCAAGATGCCATTCATGGGTGTGCGTATTTCGTGGCTCATATTGGCCAAAAATTCTCCTTTGGCCTGCGTACTTTGTTCTGCCAACTCCTTGGCAGTGCGCAGCTCAAGTTCGTTGAGGGCAATTTCTTGTAACATGGCTTTTTGTTCGCGCAGATCCCGTGCATATACAATGATGCCATGTTTTCCTTGATACGAGGTGCGCACGGCAAGCACATCCAAAGGAATAATTTCTTGTGTTAC
Source organism: uncultured Desulfovibrionaceae bacterium (assembly GCA_964370835.1). Classification (GTDB taxonomy): domain Bacteria; phylum Desulfobacterota; class Desulfovibrionia; order Desulfovibrionales; family Desulfovibrionaceae; genus CAYJAD01. The sequence goes on along the minus strand of CAYJLO010000001.1, from coordinate 105,718 downwards.
AGAATGCTGACATATTATTTCAGTTGTGTAGCTTCCTTTGTTGTAGCCTTCACCAAGGATTTGGCGCATGCGTTCTTTTGTTTCAACGCCATTGGGCTGTACTTCTGGTGCAATTTTATAAAAGTTGGCAATAAAGTCGTCAGTGTTTTCAAAGCCAAAAATATGTATGCCTTCTTGATTTGTGTAAATAAGTTCAAAATTTTCGTCCCAAAAATTCACACAAAGTGGCAATGAGTCGAGCATAATGGTATTTCTTAACTCAGATTCCTTGAGCAGCTCTTCGGATGTTTTAAGTTTTCGCAGATCTTTGGCAAAGGAAACAACAATATCTTCGCCGCCTAAGCTGGAGCGAGCAAGATATATTTCCATGGGGATAAGTTCACCGTCTAGGGTACAGTGTAGCCACTCAAAGCGCTTAAAACCTTTTTCAAGAACTTCTATATGATTGGCAAATACAGCGTCTTTAGAATTTCTGCCGTCGGGCTGATAAGTGGGTGAGGTATTATATAAATTGGCAAAATATTCTTCTTTGGTGTCAAATTTAAAAACACGTAGCACCTCTTGATTGCAGTCAAACATTTCGCCGGTTTTATTCCAAAACATGATGCAAAGCGGTACATGTTCGCTGATGAGGGCATTGCGTTCTTCCATGAGTGCTGATTTTTTTTCCATGGCTTTAAATTCGCGCAGATCACGAATATAGCCCAGCACATAATAGTCATTTTGAAATTCTATGCGGATAAGCGTCACTTCGCTGGGAATAGGCTCGCCATCAAGGTTTTGGTGCATCCATTCCATGCGATAAAATCCTTCGCTGAAGACTATGCCCATTTTTTCTTGTACATTATCAAGGGATGTGCGTCCATTGGGCTGATATTCAGGTGATAGGGCAATGAAGTTTTCTAAAAAATCTTGTTTAGTTTCTAAACCAAAAAGCTTAGGGGCTGCAAGGTTACAATCCATAATTTGGAAATTCTTATTCCATAGCGTTGCACATAGCGGCATAGAGTCAAACATGATTTTCATATGCGCGTCCGCCTGACGTGCTAATTCTCGACTGCTTTTTAGTTCGCCAACATCTCTAGTATATTCAACAACAACTTTTTCCCCTTCAACTTCCGTACAGGTGAGAATGACATCGGCATAAATGGTTTTCCCTGCAAGAGTGAGGAATTCCCACTCGGTTTGGTACTGTCCGTCATTAAAGGCCTTGTCAAGAATATCTAAAGAGTATTCTAAGGAATTTTTCCCATTGGGTTGTGTAAGGGGGTAAATATTATAAATATTTTCTCTAAATTCGGCGAGGTCTGCAAAGCCATATAAGTCTAAACTGGCTTGATTACATGCAAGTAAATCATTAGACCTATTCCAGATGTTGATACTGATGGGAGCAGCATTTACTATGGCCTCGAAGTGCTCTTGTGAGTGCTTGGGCAAAAGAGTGTTTATTTTGCGCAAATCTGTACAGTATGCGATAATCACATCTTGTCCTTGATACGACATGCGCTTTAAGGTGTAGTTTACAAAAAATATGGCGCCGGTTTTGTTTTTATGTTGCCATGTAAACTCACAAATTTCTTCTTGAAAAGCCTGCTCTAGATATGCTGTGCCCAATATGTAAGAGTCTTCACCGTTGGGTTGTAGGGCGGGAGATGTGTTGCGTAAGTGGTGGGCAAAATTATCTACACTATCTCTTTCAAAAAGCTGTAAAAAAGCATCTGTATAAAATACAGGGTTGCCTTCATATGTCCAGCAACTCAATTCTATGGGAAGAAAGTCGAGCACATCACGGTAGAAGTCAGCAGAGGACGGTTTGTGAGAAAATAGAAGCATATATTCACCTTAAAAGTGTTAAGTCTATTTGCCATGCTGTAAATATACACATTTAGTATAATACTTACAAGTAAATAGCAATAATCTTAACGAAGAAATGTTTGTATTTGTAAATTAGCAAGTGTGAATGTGTTATGGCAGTTATACATAAATTTTCCCTTAATTTTACGATTCGAATGGCCTAGATCCTTGGGAAAATCGGTCGTGTGAACTTTGCAAGATAAGTAAACATAGGCGTATTTTAGATATAACGGTTGTTCTTATGTTGTAAATTTGTTATTGATTTGCCGTTAAGTAAACAAGAGGTGTGGTGGGGTTGTACTATTAAACTAAGTACTTAGTTGTGCTGTAGTGTGAACTGGCTGAATTTTTTTGTTTAAGAGTGCGTTTTGGTGAAATGGATCCCTTTTTTGTTTATGATAGGGTAGGTAGCACTGCTGTTGTAGCATGTCCATGAGGTTTTAATAGGTATTCATCATGAGCGTATATGTTTGTTTTTCATTGTAAAGGACAACCTAAATAAGATAATCACAGAACAATGCAAGTCAATGGCTTTTATCGGTACTTTGAGTAGTGGAGCTTTTCACGGGTTTTGCACCGTGAAGTATGTAAAAAAACATGAGATGTGTAGTTTTTTAATATAATTGAGATAGGTATGAATACAACCGTACGAGGTATTGGAGAGGCTCTTTTGTCAGCCTTTCTTTTTGCTTTAATTCCCTTTTTCTTTATTCCTTTAAATCGTGTGGGTTTAAGCCCTGAATCTGGTGCTTTTTACCGTCTTTTTTTTGCCGCTGTATTTTCATTGGGCATAGTGATTTGGCGTAAGCGCAGTTTGCGTATCACAAAGGCGCAACTTCCTAGTCTTATGGGAGTTATCCTATCTTATATTGTGGTTACCATAGGCTTTTTCACCTCGTTAACGCTTATGCCAAGTGGCATTGCTGCCACGTTGCTTTTCACAAATCCTCTTTTTGTGATGCTTTTTATGTTTTTATTTTATAAAGAGAAAGTGGAGCTTTATAAAATAATGTTAAGTCTTCTTACGTGCCTTGGTATAGCTATCATGTCAGGTTTTTTCAGCGCACAAATGCACTTAAACCTAGAAGGATTCATTTATATTATGATGGCATCACTGGCGTATGCTAGCTATGTTATCTGTATTGGCCAGAGTAGTAAGCATAAGCTGTTTAATGATGTGTTGTCCTTTTATCTTTTCTTTATTTCCAGTATGGCTTTGCTCGTGTACGCCTTGTATGAAGATGCTTTTATGCTCCCAAGAAGCGGCATGGAAGTGGTCTCTTTGGTAGCGCTGGCTCTGTGTACCGCTTTTCTAAGTAATATCTTATTAATCATGGCCATAGCAAAAATTGGCTCCACGCTAAGTTCTATTTTGGGAACTTTGGAACCGGTTATTGCCGTGATCATAGGTATTATGCTTTTTAATGAATCCGCGAGTGTTACAGTGCTTGGCGGTATAACGCTTACCATTGTGACAGTTTCTTTGATAACGCTTATTCCTTTTTTGAGAAGTAATTAAAGTTAAGTGATTTAAAATACCTGCAAAAAAAGCCCCAAGGTAACGTGTCTTTTTACTTTGGGGCTTTTGTTATGCGTTTTGCGTCTATATTTATTCGCTGGGATTTATGACGCCCACAAAGGGGTGGGGCCCAGAAAATGTATATTCATTGGGGATTTGGCAAAAATGGCTTTGACAATGCTTGCCATCAAAATGGTGCATCACATAGCCTGCAGCTTCCATGTTGAAGGTATCTCCGCCTTCAGGGCTAAGGTCAAGGTCAATTTGCATGGCGGTGGAGGGGGCGCAAAGGCACAATGTGTCTGCCCACAAGGTGGTGAACGCTCTGTGCATATGACCGCAACAGAGGCGCACATTTTTGTGTTTTTGCAAAATGCGCGCAAACTCTTCTTGTCCTTTAAAGGGTTCATCCATGGCCCCCATGCCGGCAAGGAAAGGGGGGTGATGCATGAAGAGTAAGGTTGGTCGCTCTGTATCCATGCTCAATGTATTTTCAAGCCATGCGGCCACCTTGGGAATCAAATGCCCGCTGTGTGAACCGGCAAGGGTGGTATCAAGCATGACACAGCGCATGGGCAAATGCTCCACAGTGTAGCAAATATGCGGTGCAATGCTTACATCCACAGGGCAGTAAGGGGCCAAGTATTCACGCATGCGAGGGCCATGGTCGTGGTTACCAGGGAGAACATACACAGGAATGCTTGCGGCAAGCTTTTGTAAAAGGCCTTGTACGAGGGTATAGGCTTCCGCTTTGCCACTGCTGGCCACATCTCCGGTAATAACCACAAGGTCTGGCTTTTGCTTGAGTGATAAAACATGCTCCACAGCGCGTTCTGCCAAAGAATTGGTGGGAGCAACGTCATAGGCTAAAGTACCCACAGGTTCCACATGTAAATCTGAAAGTTGCAGTACTATCATAATGCTACATGGTAAAAAGCATGAGGCTTTCAGCTGTAAGGTTCACACCAACGCGTGTGCCCTTGGCAAGGGCTTGCTGTTGGCCCAACATGTCTACCTTGATGATGCTTTCTTCTTCATTTGCTTCGTTAAAGAGAATGCTTACGCGTGTTTTATCACCCAAGAAGTGAGAAGCTAAAACTGTGCCGCGCAGTACATCGGGGGTGCTGTCATCAAAGATGAGGCGTGCTTTTTCTGGACGGAAAAAGGCCATGACATCGCCTTGACCCAAGTGAGCATATTGAGGAAGGTTTTGGCGCGATACACGTCCGCCGCCTGGTAAATAGACATATTCTGCGTCCATTCGACCCAATAAGGTGTTGGAGCCACCCACAAAGCCTGCCACAAAAGGCGTGGCTGGGGTGTGATAAATCTCTTGAGGAGATCCCACTTGCACAATATGACCGCCATGCATGACCACAATGGTATCGCCAAGGCTCATGGCTTCTTCTTGATCGTGGGTTACAATGACGGTGGTAATGCCAAGCTCTGTGAGTACTTGATCAAGCTCTTCACGCACAGAAACGCGCAAGAGGGCATCCAGCGCCGTGAGAGGTTCATCGAGTAATAAGATGCGTGGGCGAATGGCTAAAGCGCGCGCCAAAGCAACACGCTGCTTTTGACCGCCGCTCAGCGATTGAATGCGTCTATCACCCATGCTACCAAGGCGTACTAAATCAAGCATTTCTTGTACGGTGGCTTTTTGTATTTTGGAATCTTGCCCACGTACTTTAAGCCCGTAGGCTACGTTTTCCGCCACAGTTAAATGCGGAAATAAAGCATATTGTTGAAACATCATGCCAATGTGGCGTTGTTCTACGGGAATATTGGTCACATTTTCTGCGCCAATGTGGATTTCGCCGCCTTTGTCTGGGGTTTCCAAGCCAGCAATGATGCGTAAGGTGGTGGTTTTTCCGCACCCTGAAGGCCCCAATAAGACTAACTTATTACCGGCAGGAATATGCAAAGAAAAGGGCTTTAGCACATTGTTGGTGCCATATGTTTTGGAACAATTCTTTAAATCTATGCTTACAGGTTCAAAAGGTTTTTTATTTGTACGGCTTATATGTTGTTGTGTTGACATGGTATTTTCCGTGGTTGATGGTGTGGAGCGTGAAGTCATGGATTGTAACAATAATGGCACTCGTTGCATGAGAATGAGAATGGGTACAATGAGGATTAAGAAAATCACCGTATAGGCAGAACCCACTTCAAGGCGCATGGAGACATAACTATCGGCTAGGCCCACAGGCAAAGTGCGCGTAAAGGGTGTTTGTAGCATCCATGAAATGTTAAACTCGCCGATGGAGAGTGTGAGCACCATGAGGGAACCGGCCAAGATACCAGGACCAGCCAAGGGAACAATCACCCCCAAAAAGCGGCGGAATTCTGAGGCTCCCAAGGTGGCTGCAGCTTCTTCAAAGTCATTCATGGGAACCACACGTAAAACTGCCGTCACCGAGCGTACCATGAAGGGTAAGCAAAAGATAACGTGGCCAACCAATAGAAAAAGCCAGCTGTGTCTAAACCATGAGATGGAACCCCAGGTGAGTAATATACCAAGACCTATGGCCATGCCGGGTATGGAAAGGGGGAGCACGAGAGCTTCTTCAAAAAAAGCAGCCCATTTGGACTTTCCACATTTCACAAGGGCATATGCGGCGGGTACGCCAAGGAGTATGCAACACACTAAAGTGGCAAAGGCCAAATAAATACTGCGGAAGATAGTATCGCCATAGGTATCTAAAACCTTAGCAAACCACTCCAACGTGAAGCCGGCGGAAAAACCGCGAAAAGCATTGACCATGAAGGCCGTTAAAATGGTTTGCACCACGGGAATCATTAAGAATGCGCAACAAAGCAGCGTGACTCCCATTTGTGACCAATAAAAAGAGTTTTTTCTCATGCGCCTGCCTTTAAATCTTCGGTATTATCGCCAAAAATGCGAGCTAGAAAGAGTACAGCCCACGTGACAATGCCAAGCACCACAGAAAGCATGGCCGCTGTGGCAAAGTTGGCGGAAAGGGTAAATTCTGTATAAATAAGTATGGGTAAGACATCTATATCTGTGGCTAGGGTAAATGCCGTGCCAAAAGCACCAATGGATGTGGCAAAGCAAATGGCTCCTGTGGATATGAGAGCAGGTGTCATGCTGGGTATGGTCACATGACGTAAGACTTGCATGGGGCTTGCGCCAAGGGTTCTGGCTGCTTCTTCAAGGGATATGTCCATTTTGCTCACAGCAGCCATAACTGTGGTTATGACGCGTGGCAAGGAGAAGTATAAATATCCGGCAAAGAGACCTGCCAAAGAGTAGGCAAAGACCCATTTGGAGCCCACGAGCATTTTGGAAAGCTCTCCAATGAGGCCTTGGCGTCCGGCCAACATAATAATCATGAAGCCAACAACAACGCCTGGAAAGGAAAGGGGCAGTGTGAGCATACTTATGATGGTATTACGAAAAGGGAAGGTATTTCTTTCCAGAAAAATGCCAGCAAAGCCACCAATGATAAGACTTACAATGGTCACCAGTATGGATAAAAATACAGTGGCCAATAAGGCTGTCCAGTAGCGTGAGTTGGTTAGTATTTGCAAATAAAGTGCAACACCTTCCGGCCCGCTGATGGATTGTGGAATAAGTAAGGAAACTGGCAAAAGAAAAAATGCTAAAAAAACGGCAATGGATGGGACTAAACAATAGAGCACAAAGGTATTTTTGCGCATGCATACTCCTAAAGAGCAAAGGGGCTGTGAAAGGGGAAAAAGCTCTCCCCAAGAATGCGGGGAGAGCTTCGTATCGCAATTATTTATTGAGCATTTTCCAAAAACTTGGTGGTGAAGTCTTTTTGCACTTCAGCCATTTTGCCATAATCCACTGTTTTAGCACGGGCATAGTCAGCTGCGGGCAAGAATTTTGCTGCAGTTTCTTTGTCCATGGCAGAGGCAATCACAGGCATAAGGAAGTTTTGGGCCCAGAAATTTTGACCTTTGGGGCTTTGCACAAAGTCCATAACTTTTTTGCCATTTTCATGGTGAGGAGAATTCTTCACAAGGCTCATGACATAGGGAACTTGTAAGGTGCCTTCGGCAGGAATAACAAAGGCAATGTTGGCTTGGTCTTTGTATTTTGCTCTGTACGCGTTGAAGTCATAGTCGAGCAAAATGGGAATTTCACCGGAAAGAACGCGAGCATAGGACGTTTGCTTAGGCATGATGGGGTCATTTTTAGCTAGTTCTTTGAAGTACTGTAAGGCAGGGGTGAAGTCTTCCAAGGAGCCGCCAAGACCCACGTTGGCAGCCATGGTGGATACGTAACCCACAAAAGCAGAGGAAGGATCTAAAAAGCCCACCATGCCTTTGTATTGTGGATCTAGCAAGTCTTTCCAAGATGTGGGAATGGGCTTGCCTTCAAGAGCGTCCACGTTGACCATGAAACCTAAAGTGCCAGAGTGAGTGGCCACCCACCAGCCTTCAGGATCTTTTAAACCTGCGGGAATTTGATCCCAGTAAGGCCCTTTGTAGGGGGCAAGTACGTCAGCATTTTTTGCGTTAATAGCAAAAGAAACGCCAAGATAGGTAACGTCTGCCACTGGATTGCTTTTTTCAGCAATGAGCTGAGATACGGATTGACCGGAGTTTTTATTATCTTGAGGAACGGAAATGCCTATTTCTTTTTCAATAAGCTTAAGCTGTTCTCCCCAACCTGCCCATTCGCTGGGGCAATTGTAGCAAATGGCTTGTTCTGCCAAGGCCACTGAAAAGGTACCAAAGCTCATAATGAGCGACAAAACCATAATACGCAGATATGTGTTTAGCATGAATTCTCCTAAAACCAGTTGAAATTTTAAATATAACACAAAAACGCCATAAAATATGTTGTATTTGTGTAGATTCGAATGCGGTAGTGTTACAATAATGTAGTTTTTTTGTAAACATTCGAGGTGATAATTTTTTATTTTCCTTTGATCTTTTGAGATACATTTAGGATTTATGCTATGTAAAAAATGAGAAATATGTTCAATATATTAGTTTGTTACGTATTTATTGTGTGTGTTGTCTTCTCGTGAAGTGAGAAATTATACGCATGGACGTGCTTTGTGATTTGTTTTAGAAGCGTGTTGGATAAAAGTATGCATCGTAAAAATGTCCAAGCTTTATATGGTGAGATAGTATGGTGATATGCCGTGTGTGTACTGTAGAAAAATCTATGTTGTAGTGAGTAGCTGTGATAAAAAATGCCCTTATTGAATATGTTCGTCCTGTGGAAATACAAAGTGAATTGGAACGAAAGGCTTTTCTTTTTCTCTTTATTTTAACCTTTGCACAAATTGTCGCCTTTCAAACATGGCAAACATTGTACACAAACTTCATTGTGGAATCGGTGGGGCTTAATGCTGCCGAAAACGGCATGGTGCAATCCATCCGTGAATTGCCGGGACTTTTGGCTGTGACGGTTATCTTTTGGTTGCGATTTGTTAAAGAAACCTCCTTGGCTTTGATTGCTGTATTCTTTTTGGGTATTGGCGTGGCCATGACGGGCTTTTTTCCAAGCTTTACAGGTATTTTGCTTTCTACCTTTTGTATGTCCGTGGGTTTTCATTATTTTGAAACGGTGAACCAATCTCTCACCTTGCAATCTTTTGGAACGCGAGTTTCTCCCCTTGTATTTGGTCGCTTACGTAGTATTTCAGCTTTGGGAAATATACTGGCGGCTGTTTTTATTTTATCGTGCGCTGCCTTTTTTTCGTATACGCAATTTTACCTTTTGGCAGGGGGCGTAGCTGTGCTTGGCGCTGCGTTGGCATGGTACAAAAAACCAGACTTAAGTCTTTTACCTACACAGCAAAAAAAGCTTATTTTCAAGAAAAAATATTGGTTATTTTATGCGCTTACCTTTTTGTCAGGTGGGCGAAGGCAGATTTTTACTATTTTTTCGTTGTTTTTGCTGGTGGAGAAATTCGATTATACCGTCACCATGGTGACTACGCTTTTTCTCATTAATAATACGGTAAATTGGTTTTTGAATCCCGTTGTGGGGCGTCTTATCAATGCTTATGGCGAGCAAAAATTGCTTACTTTTCAATTTCTTCCTGCCATAGGCATATTCTTAGGTTATGCCTATATAGATGTGGGGATTGTTGTGGCTATTTTATATATTTTAGATCAATTCACTTTCAACTTTAATATAGCAGAGAAAACCTTCTTTCAAAAAATGGGTGAAACGGAAGATATTGCTCCCAGCATGGCTGTTTCTTTTACCATTAATCATATTTCAGCTGTCATTGTGCCTGTGGTGGGCGGAGCTTTGTGGCTTTGGGATTACAGGCTGCCATTTATTTTAGGAGCCGTGTTGGCGTGTATTTCTCTTTTTCTTGTGCAATACATTAATGCTGAAATAGCTAAAAACACAAAATAGATTTTGTGTTAGGTTGCGCATAAAAGCGTTGAAGGGGGGCGGTTTTAGCTCTGCGTGCCACACAGCACAAAGTACTAAGATACCTCCTTTGTGCTGTGTGCGGCATGAATAGTTTTTAAAGATTCGTGTACTGTTCTTTAGTTTCAACGATATATCTGTAAGCGTCGCGCAATGCATGGGCAACACTCACATCTTCTTTATAAAGCTTGGGGTTAAAATCATTTTGAAATGGTGTGTCGCTGGGCATACAAAAAAGCACTGTTTCCCATAAGGTGTTAGAGCAATGCTTTAAATAAAAGGTATAGTGAGGATTATATTCTAGTACGCGCTTGTATATTTGAAAAATATCATTGGTTCTATGGTAAATGCATATGGCCATTTTGGGGTGAAGGGTTTCAATGGTGTTTTGAGCTCCTTTAAGGGCGTCCATTTCACTGCCTTCAATGTCCATTTTTAAAAAATCTAAGCGATCTAATCCTTGCTCTTGTACAAAAGAATCAATGGATCGTGTTGCTACGCGTACGTCTCCTTGTGTAGTTAAAGATGCGCCGGGGGAATTTTGTTCGGCTATATAAACATGTCCATCTGTATTGCTTACGCCTGCTTGCACCAAGTGCACATGAGGGATATGGCCCATATTTTCCTGTAAAGTTGCAAAGGTCTCTTGCATGGGTTCAAAAGCGTACACTTTGCCTGTGGCGCCTACGCATTGTTCAAAATAGCTTACGGTATTTCCCGTGTAAGCTCCTGCATCAATGACTATATCTCCTTCTTGAGCTTTGCATTCTTGATATTCATAGCCCTTTAAAATCCACGTTTCCAATCTATCCAGAATGTAATCCCCCTTAACGCCAGGAACCTTTTCCGCCAATTGTACAAGTGTATTCCATGCTTTTTCAGGATATAAAGAAAAAACACTGGAGGCAATGTGGTCGGGGACGGTGAAATATAAAACACGTAATGCCATGAGTTTAGCAAAAGTGTCTTTTGATCTAACATCAGCCAAGGCCTCATAAGCGCGTATAATTTCCATCCAATTATGCAAGTCGGCCAAGACGTGAAGAGAGGTTATGGCTTTGGGCTGCATGGATGCTTGAGCTTGCTGTAACGTATGTAATAAATTCAGTGTTATGTGGTGCATAGGGTGCTCCTTTTATGCCCATGATGCGTAGTGTAGGTATACGTATTAGGGCAGTGTATATGTATATGGTGTGAGGGGCAAATGTATTTTTAATTTTCATGGTGCGTAAAATAATTGAAAATGATACAAAACGTATACTGGATGATATGGAGTAGTGTTGGAGTAATGCTCACCATGAGCGATAGATGTTTTACTTCGCTTAGAATATGTTTTTATGTTTTAGTATAAAATTAATCATAACAGCACATTGAAGGTGATGGGTGTGTTTGAATTATTCAACAGTTTATCTTATTATATCTGACATCAGATCCTTTCAAGAGAATAATGCGTAATCATAAGGATAATTTCTCACTGTAAAAAATTACTTCATGAGGCGTGTATGTCCCATATTAATTCGCGTGTATTTGATCCTGCAAGCTATGCGTTGAAGGAAGAAGATTTTATGCAATTGGATGCCCCGCGTCCTTTGGGCTTGAGCGGGCATATGCGAGTGCGCAATGAGGCCCTTACTTTGCGTGCTTGTCTTGATTCTTGCTTACCCTTTCTAGATGAACTTATTGTCACGTATAATGATTCAGAAGACGATACAGAGAACATCTTACTCGATTACGCAGCCCGCTATCCGCAAAAAATTCGTCTTTATTGGTATCCGTTAGAGTGGGGTACATGTCGCGGTGTCATGCAAATGCGCCCCTATGGGCACTTGGCGCATTTTTGTAATTTTGGTTATACGAAGTTGCGTTATGCTTTTTATATGAAAATTGATGCGGATCAAGTGTATTTTACTCCTAAAATGCTTTTTATCCGTGATATCCTGTTCCACAATGTCATGCGTATACATCGTGGTCAAAAACCTACCCCTTTTCCCACAGAGCTACCCCAACCATATGCTTTTTATGAAAAAACCATACTTCGTGCTTTAACTTTACATAAATCATATACCTTTATCTTGGGAGGTGTGGAAGCCTGTTTTACTAATGACGATTTCTATGTATATACTTCAGAAAATTTAGATGAGCAGCCGCTTTTTAATGGTGTTTTCATGGATACTTTTTTAATGAATCCAACATCTGCACAACGATATCATATGCAAGGTGATTTTTTTGAAGTCTTTTTACATAAACAAGATCAATGTGCATCACTTGGTTTGCATTGGGTTCATTTTGGTAGAATGAAGCGCAAAGACCCCTGCGAACATAGCGATATTATCCCGTTGCGTGAAGCTTCCACATGGAAATGGGAGCAGGTGTATGAAAAAGTTAATACAAAGCCCACTGTAGATGTGAAAATGCATAATATCTATAGAAATACGGGACGCCGTTTTTGGGAGAAGGATGTTCCCGCCTTTTTGACGCAAGCTTTTTATGAAACGTATTGTAAGGACATGCTTCCTCTAGCTCGGGCGTATTTTGCATAATATGACGGCAAGTGTGTGCTTTGTATGAGAGTGCTACGGTAATACCGTATGATTTTATTCGTTGGACTAGGAAAAAATCATGAGTAAAATCTCTTTTTCGCTTGTATTGGTACTCTTTAACAGATTTATGTTGTTATTATAGATATGAAAAAAATATCGAACATGGTTTTGCGTTGTAAAATTAAATGCTTATATAGATGTTTTCATTGTATGACCAATAGTTTGAGTTTGTAAATTCGATAAGATATTATTGAGTTACTTTTGTTGACTTAGCTTCTTTTACTGCTACACTGTTCTTTCTTCATTGAAGAGAAATAAAAAGGAGTAAATACAATGCAAGAGCAAAAGAAAAAAGTACAAAAAGAAGAAAAAGAGTGCATTTTATCAGAAAAGATGTGTAAGAGATTACACCAGTCTTATAACATTGAATGCCCTAAATGCAAAATTATAGAAAAGAATACTGTGTATCAAAGCTAAATTGTTTTATATATAAGATAACCCCATTTCTTTACCATTGTGAAGAAATGGGGTTATTTATATGTTATAAAAAATTATTAGCTTGCGTATAATAATCCGAAGAAATTCCAGATTGGATACATAACACAAGAGAAAAATGCCACAGTAAGCAATATTTTAATTATATTAAAGCTGACAAATTCTCTCATGGTAATCATACCGTAGCCATAGAGTAGTAAGTAGGGAGCCACTTGGAAGGGAAAGAGAATAAGGTCGCAAGAAGCCACCAAGGTCATAATGGCGGCCATGGGGTTGAGACCAAGGTCCACGCCCACTTGTGCAAAGGGGTAGGATAAGCCGGCCATCATGGCATATGGTGTCATGAAGAAGTTTGCTGCTGCGCCGCATGTCATCATAATGAGTAGGGAAAGTAATACAGGAGCCCCTTCAAGTAATGGAGTAATGGAGCTTGAGATAATGTTACCAAAACCCAGCTCGCCGCCCACGGTACCAATACCTAAACAACTTACCATAAAGAAGAATATGCCAAAATTTGTTTTACTTAAAGCTTTGGCTGTGCCCACTTTTAAAACAGGCAAGAAGAGGATGTAAGGTAAAGTCATAAAACCAAAAGCTGCAGGATAGCCATGCCAAGGCACGGTAAATAGGTAGGACATAAGAATGACTACCACAGCAATGGAAATTTTTTCCTTGGAAGAAAGGGGGCCAAGCTCGGCGTACGCTTTTTCAAAATACTCTTTTCCGCCTTCAAGAATAACGTCTTTGGCTTTAAACACGCGCGAGAATCCCCACAGTAAGGAGAGGAAGAAAAAGAAAATAATGCCATTATAAAAGAGCATTTCGTACCACACAGCAGTGAAACCTGGAATAACTTGGCGCACGCCTTCTTCTGCCAAGGCCAAAAATCCTGGGTTATACAAAAAGCTACTGGGAGCGCCTTGGCCACCAAGCATAATGGCAAAGCATAATAATGCGCTTTCGCGAGAAGCTTTGAGTTTTAAGGCCACAATGATACCATAGCCAAGCACCATCATAACAATGAAAGCTTGGCAAAAGGTAATGAAGTTAATAATGGTGCCAGCAATAAAGACACCATAAAGCACACCAGTATAGCTAGCTCCACATTTTAATACACACCAATAGGCAATTCTCGCTAAAAGCCCGCATTCTTCTAGCGCATTGGCTAAAATCATGGCGCCTAGCATCATCCAAATGGTATTACTGGTCCAAGCTCCAAAGGCCACCTCTGAGGGAGCAATACCGCTTAATAAGTACATGGTGGGCAATAAAATTGCCGGAATAATGGTGTCAAAAAATTCAAAAGCTACGCAAAGCATGCAAAACAATGTAATGGCAAAGAATATACGCAACTCATAGGTATACGCATCTGTAATGGGTATTAAGAAAAAAGATAAGGGTAAACCTATGGCAAGTCCTACCCGCATGAAGGATGCCTTTGTAATACTTAAGGGCATTGTTATCTCCAGTAAATCAAAATTAAAAAACACGAAACTTAGAGAGTATTCTATCTTTCGCTACAAATCTCCAAAATGAATATTGTGCACCTTATCGAATTACCAAATGATGGAAATATTTTGTACAACGCTTGGGTGCAAGCTATGATGCACAGGGCAGGTTTTTACTGCGTTTTCCATGGATTTTTTATCTTTGTCGGAAAAGCCTTTGGGAGGCATGGTAATGGTCACCTGAATTTCGGCAATGCGGCGTGGCTGTGTACCCATGATTTTTACCGTTTCCATGGTGGCACCTGTCATGTCTAAGTCATGACTTTGCGCATACAGGCCCATCATGGTCATGGCGCAGGTTCCAAGGGATAATGCGCATAAATCTGTGGGGGAAAAGCTTTGCCCTTTGCCACCGTTGTCAGTGGGGGCATCGCTTATAAGCGTTGTGTTGCTGGGCACATGTTGCGAGTTAATTTGTAAATTACCCATGTATTGTGAAGTTATCGTTGCTGCCATCTTATATCCTAGTGGTAAAATTTAGTTTTCTTTTGCTCGTCAATGATTTTGCCAGTTTTCAATACATACAATCGTAGGCAGATTTCGCCTTCTTTGGAGTAGGTTTGAATATAGTCGTAGGTCACTTCCACATTGGCATTGAAGTTATGCCCAAATAAGCTTCTGGCGCGAGTCTCTGTGGCAATGATATGCAAAGGTGCATGACTGTCACGAAGCTTGACCGTGATGGTGCCATCAGGGGTATGCGGCAGTTGCCAGCCAAGATAGGTGCCTTGTACGGTAACAGAGTCATACTTCTCAGTGGGGCACAACTCTTTAGCGCTCAAGGCAAAAGCGTCTCTTTCCATGTGACATGCTAAAAAAGCAACCAGCATACATAGCAGGGGGACTTTGCATACGGCTTGTTTTATGCCGTGGCGCAATGGGGTTTGCATTGTTTTTTTCTCCATAGACATCTCCTTTTTTTGCAGAAAAATTTTCTACAAGGTGTTTATAATGAGTACTATTGCCGCAGATAGCATTTTATTTCTGCCATGAGGGTTTTGCGCAGCATAGTAAAGGCATTGTTGGGGCGTTCTATACAGTAAAAATTATGTGTAAATTGCATGTTCACCGTGGGAACTATATGTAATAAATTGTATTTAAGCTCTAATTCTATGGAATGAGGCGAAAGGCAAGCAAGGGTGTCTGGGTTTTGTAAAACTCGCTTTATGGCGTCGGTATGGGTAAATTCTAAATAGTGTTCAGGATGCAAATCGAGGGGGGCAATATTGCGTAAAAAAACTTCTCTGGTGCCAGAGCCTTTTTCGTGAAGGAGCCAAAGCTTTTGCATAAGAGATTCCATGCGCTGTGCTTTGCACGCTAAATTTTTATCGGCACTGACAATGACAAGCTCTTCGCTGCCAATGTGTGTGGCTCGTACATTTATAGAGTTTACATCGCCTTCCACCAGTCCCATATCCCATTGTCCGCTTTCAACCTTGCGAACTATCTCAGCGGTGTTTTCTGAGTGGCATTCCAGCTCCACATGGGGATAATTTTTCTTCATGGTATATAAGAGTTGTGGCACCACCCAATTGGCCAAGGTGAAGGAGGCACCTAAGAAGAGCTTGCCTATGAGGGCATCGGTGGAGAGTAGCGAGAAAATATTATTGAATTGATAGTAGAGTGGTTCTAATTTCTTTTTAAGGATACGCCCATTTTCGTTAAGGTGAATACTACGCCCCACACGGTCAAACAATTGTACCCCTATTTCTTCTTCAAAATCACGCAGAGAGCTTGATATGGCTGCTTGCGAAACAAAGAGTGTATGCGCCACATAGTGCATATTGGGTGTTTGCGCCAAGGCTAAAAAAACTTCAATGTAGCGTAGTTTCATAAATGGTATGTATATTCCTCGTTAAAATAAAGTGAGGGCAGGTGGATTAGGCCTGCCCTCAGGTGCATGGGGATGGCCGTTTTGCGCGCCATCTAGTTCTCTTTTTTTTCAAATAAAAGCAGAGCTAAAATAGAAATAAAGAGTGCTGATGTGGTGATAAGTCCACCCATAAGAAAAAAGCTAGTTTGCATGGATAAATCCTTTGTAAATTGAAAAAATATACCTCAAAAATACATTTTTTAAAGTAAAATCCGCATGGAGCGTGATAATTGTCAGATCTGTAACTAGTAACTGTGTCGCAGTATTGCAAAGTGTCTAGCAGTGCATATTTAGGAACATGTTTTTTGACAGAAAGAGTCATATTGACTGCTTGGTACTTTGTATACGCATTGCTAAAAAACAATGCAAATGGATAAAAGTTATTATTTTAATAATAACTTTTTATTGGTGGATGTATAGAATTTTATTTCACATGATTTTGTACAATGGCTAATAATTAAATTTTATTGATTCAATAAAATTTAATTTTACAATGCTTTTAAAAGTGAATATTTTATACAAAATTATACTAAAGTGTCTTTTTTTGTTTTTATTTACTACTTAAAGTAATAATATTTTCTTTTTAGTATTGTTTTGCAAAGAGTAGATTGTACCATGTTGCACAAAATAAATATTTTTTAAATTATTTACTATTAAAAGCGTCTTTTTGTGGTGAAATAAAAGATTTTACACTGAAATAGTGCTATAATATGTCATAAGATGATGTTTTCAGAGGAGAGAGAGTGAAAGCTTGGGGTTAGAAAAAAGCCCTGCGAAAGCTATCAGAATTTACTTCTGGCTTTCGCAGGGCGATTATTTGAAGTGATTTTACCTTGGTGAAAAACGCATAAAAACGCGCTTTCAGCGTGGAGTATACGGACATATATGTTTTTGATGCAAAAAGTAACTTTGAAGCAGTAGAGTGTCCTTTTGGTTGGATATGAGGCCTGGTTATGCTTTAAAAATTGCTGCTGCAATTAAAATACACCCGCCAGCTCCTCGAATATATTTTATGTACATGGGGGCCTTTTGCGCAAATTCCGCATTGGCAAGTCCCACCAAAGAGGCATAGCCAAGCACAGGGACTATGGAGTTAACCACACCAAAGACGGCCATTAAGAGAATGGCCAGTATGGGGGATAAGGTGCAGGCATAACCAAGGGCAGAAATGAGAGGTACACATGGTATGGTGGCGTAAAGGGCTCCAACACCAAAGTAGAAGCTCTTACGGACGTTGGTATGGGGCAAAGAAGTTTGCGATCTGCACGAGGTGCATGCTGCAGTATTGTTGCAAGATTTTTGGAAAAATGCAGAATAGAGAAGCCATAGACCAAATACGACGGTGACAGCACGTAGAATCCATACTGTACTTTGCGGATATATGGTTTCCACGGAGCTTAAAAGAGTTGTGCCCACCAAAGACGCCACAAGGCCCATGCTTGCCAGAGCGAGTACTTTTCCCAAAGAGAAAAGAGCAATGGATTTTCTGCTGGCGTGTATGCTTGTGCCTTCGCCCAATAAGCTTCCTAAAATGAAAGGTGTGGTGATGGTACCACACCCAAAACTACAGCCAAAACCCATGACGGCCACAGCTGAAAAAATCATTAAAGTGGACATTACTGGGCAGATCCTTGCTGATGCTGCTCTTCTTGTTGAGAGGCAATAATGGCAGCGCCAATGGCTCCATTAAATTGCGGATAGACCGCAGGGTTCACATCGCACATGAGGGCATCTTCAATGGCAAGGCGTAAGCCATCGTTGAGGGCACCGCCGCCTGTCATGAGAATATGTCCATCGCTTTTATACTTTCTTGCCAACCTAGCCACGCGCTTAGCCATGGAAATGTGCATACCGCATAAGATATCGGCGCGGCTTTGCTTTTGCGCAATGAGAGAAATGATTTCTGTTTGTGCAAAAACCACACAGGTGGAGTTTATTTGGCAAGGTGCTTTACTTTGTGCCGAATATTCAGCCACTTTATCAATGGTGGTTTCAAGCACACCGGCAATGACTTCAATGAATTTACCAGTGCCGGCAGCACATTTATCGTTCATGATAAAATTCTTCACGCTACCATTGGCATCTAAGGCTATGATTTTGCTATCCTGACCACCAATGTCAATGATCATGGCTGGTTGTTTTCCGTCAGGGGAAGTAAGCTTAGTGCCTTGAGCGTGAGCCGTAATTTCAGAAATGGTATCATCTGCCAAAGAAATGGTGCGTCTACTATATCCTGTGGCTGTGATGAAGGCTATTTCTTCACGATTGATACCGGCTTCTTCCATGAGTAGCTGCAACATTTTTTCACAGGTGGCATCATTATCGATGCCTGTGGGGAGAACTTTAACGGCAACGACCTTGTTTTCTTTTATGAGTGCTGCTTTGATGTAGGTGGATCCACCATCAAAACCTAAATAGTACTTAGCCATTGCGTCTCCTTTGCTCTATCATTTCTATGAAGGCTTCAAATCGTATTTTTACTTGTTCCACATCTTCGGTACTAAAATCTGTTTCCACGCGAAGTAAGGGGATATTTTCTTTTTCTGAAAATTCTTCCATGGCTGCCAGCTCAAAGTCAAAGGGTACACAGCCACGCAGTACATGATAAATGATACCCTCTGCTTTAGAGTCTTTCAGTTTTGTTTTTAATCTGCACAGTCTATCGGTCATATCGTCAAAAACTGGGCAGGTGCAGGCAGCAAAATACCGTGCTGTTAGGGCGCGTATGATGCCTACCGTACTATAATCGTTGGGC
The DNA here is from genome assembly GCA_964370835.1 of uncultured Desulfovibrionaceae bacterium. Lineage (GTDB taxonomy): Bacteria > Desulfobacterota > Desulfovibrionia > Desulfovibrionales > Desulfovibrionaceae > CAYJAD01. The sequence goes on along the minus strand of CAYJLO010000001.1, from coordinate 86,783 downwards.
ACCACGGGGTCATACATGAGTCTTCCTGAAAGGCAGGATTCATCTCCCACAATATGTGCCCCAAGCTCTTCTAATAAGAGAGGTACTTTGTAGTTGGGAAAACTAATGGGCGAGCCTGCAATGAAAACACGTGGTTTGGGCCTTTTGGGTATTTGCGGGTTCAGTTCCCTTTCTTCCACCTGTGCAATGAGCTTTTTTGTGGCTTCAGTCCACGTGGTGGGCTTTGTATAGCAAAAGCTATTCATGGCGAACATAACTTCTGAGCCTAGAATTTGCGGACTATCCGCGTGTAATTTATTTTGCAAGATATAGGCTTGTTGCTGGGCTGCGTTGATGTCAAAACATGCTTGCACCAGTTTTTTGTTGCACAGCTTCTTTCCTGTTTGATATTCAAGAGTTTTTATTAAAGCATGTAAAGTGTGCACGGTTTTTTCAAAAGAGCGATGGTCCTTTGTCATGACAACGGGCACAGGTATAATGGGGATATACTTGGAAAGCACTTCAGCGCTTTTACGTTTTCCCTCGCATGTCATGGGCATAATAGCCACTTCACACTGATTATACATGGGCAAAACTTTCATGGCGTGAAAGCCCACAGAAGCTTTTACCACAGGACATGCATCTCTTGGTACAATTTCATCGCCAATATAGGCGGGGATTTGATGGCCGGCGCATAAGCGCAAAGGGGTGTAGCCCAAAGCATAAATGATTTCGTCGGGAATCATAATGCAATAGCTACCTATATAGGTTGTGTCTGTGGCTTCAAAGTTACAAAAAACTTGCTCGTATACGTCTTTATAAAAAGCCATATGGTCGTTTTTTGCCACCTTTGCCAAGGCCACATGCGCAACACGTTCTATATTGCGTATATATCTATCTTTAGTACGTTGTTCCATGACTATTTTGTATACCTTTGTGATTCAATGATTGTTTTACCCATAAGATCAAAACGTAAGGCATCTTTTTCTGGGCAAACTTCTATGCATTTCATGCAATACACGCAATCCGGATGGGTAATGTCTTCGCGTTCTCTATCTTCATAGACTTCTTGAATATTCATGGGGCATACCTCAAGGCATGCGCGACAGTGAGTACAAGCACTGCCACATTTTTTTATGCGGCTACCACTGACTCTATTCACAAGGCCAATGAGTGCGCCAATGGGGCAAACTTTACAAAAAGCTCTATCATTAAGAAAAGCTAAGGTGAGCAGAACCACGGCCCAAAAGAAGCTGGTGGTATTGTAGGGGCTCACATAGCCTGTCATGGTGACGGTAAAGTATTGTACGGGGCATACATCACAAAAGTCGTAAAAGAAAATATAGAAAACCAAGAACCATTTCCCAAGGGTCAGCACAGGGGTGAGCTTGGGAGAAAAGTTCACTTGGGTTAAACGCATTTTTTGGCGTGCCAGCGTAAACATATCTTGCGTGAAGCCAAAGGGGCAGACATAGCCACACCATAAGCGGCCAAAGATAACAGCAAGGAGCACGCAGACCACAAAGCTGATAAGAGCCGGCAAAGAAAGCAGTGTGTTGGCAAATTTAGTGAGGACGATACAAACCCCTCTGGTGGTACCGCCGCCCACATACTCACAGTTAAAAATAGGTAGAAGAATTTCTCTTTGTTCACCTATGAGATAACCTGCAAAGCTAAATACAATCCAAAATCCCAGAAGAATAAGAAGTCTGGTATTGGTGATGCTAGTCTTTTTCATCAGTCTGGCCTCGAGTGGAAAGTATGGGTAAAGGAGGAATGGTGTCTACGGTGAATCTTCTATAAAGTAAGTAAATAATAAAACAGCAAATGGCTGATATGGATATGACTTCCACAAGAATAACCGCAGCTCCTGCGGGGGTAAACGTGGTTTTAAATCCGCCCTTATTGGTGCTTTGTTGTCCACCTTTTTGCATTTGTTGGCGCTGTTTATTTCTTTCTTCCATGCGCTTTTTATATTCCAGATTTTCTGCGGCGTAGATGGAAGATATGACCTGTTCAATGGCAGGGGGTAATTCTATTCTGTCTCTTCTAATTAAGGAATTTAACGTATTGCCAATATATACACTGACAACCAAGAAAACGATGGTGTAAATGGCAAGTTTTCTAAGTTTATTATTGCGCCAAAAGGCGTAGAATAGATTTTTTGTTTGTGATGTAACACTTAATAAATACATGGCTTTCTCCTTTGATCATCTTAATGAAGGTAATGCGTATTTTTGAGCATTTCAAAAAATGCTTCCACTCTAATTTTTATTTGTTCATTATCGGTATTGGTGTAATCGGTTTCGATACATAAATAAGGGATGGAATGCTTGATGGCGTATTTTTCCATTTGCTCAGCTTCATAGGCTTCTGAAATTTGCCCTTTTAGCAAATAAAAAATAATTCCGCGTGTTCCTTTAGGAACTTGATAGCGTCCTTCGCTGCCTAGTATTTGCGCAGCCAAGGCATGCGTGTACTGAAAGTTAAAGCATTCGTATAAAAGGAAGAAAGATATTTTATGTATGGTTATTTCTTGAAACTCTGGTAGCTTTAAACAGTGATTGTCAAAGTGTGTAATGCCCACATCTCTGAAAATTTTGTATATTTTACTACTGGGAAATTTGAGGGGGGAACCCAAGAGTAAGAATGTGGGTATATTTTCTTTAACTACCACGTCTTGTAAGTATTTTTCCAGTTCTTGACACCAAAGGTCTTTTCTACTGTCCAAATACAGCGTTTGAATAAAAAAATCTTGTACAAAACGTGGCAAGGATTTCCACTGATCCTTTTGCATGAGGGCGTGGGCTTGCTTATATTCTCTAAGTTCCTGGCGTAGCTTACGAAAGTGCAAGCGGGAATTATTCACTCTGCCCAGCGCATTGAGCACTTTGTATTGCTGATAGGCGAAGCTGAGAGGCATTTTTGCCAAAAGGTATGATGGTGGCTCCACTTCAATGAGAGGAATATTTAACTCTTTAAGATGGTAGATGATTTTCTTATAACTATCATTGCTTGCAGAAATAATGATAGCGTCGAGGTCTTCAAGGATGTTTATTTCTTGATTGAACAAAAGCCCTAAGGTGGATTTAGCCACTGGGTCACTAATTTGTGGGAAAATGTGATTGGCATCTTCGCCAAGATAAAAGCTACCACCAGTTAAAAGAACCGGCGTTAAACCAAAGGCGCGTACATAAAGGCTGTAAAATTCGTCACCAATGATACCGATTTTCTTTTCTTTACACGATTTTTTGCTTTTTTTTGTTTCCGCAAGGAGCTTAATAAAGTATTCTGGCATACTTTTTTCTTGTTCTAGATCCTTAATAAGCTCTTCTATTTCCTCAGCATATTCCATGTTTTTTCCTCTAGTAACGCATGTGATTTTTGGAATTTTTATTTTATTTTGAAGTTAAAAGTCAATGTCTTTTTAATTAACGGGTGTTAATGTCCAATTTACAAAGTGGAAAGAAACCATGGTATGTATAAGATGAAAATAAATGGCATGTATATGCAATATGCATTCTTTGCCATGTTAATTACATGCGCAAAAATGTCATAATAGGCTCTCATTGCCGTGTATGAGCTGTTTGCCTAGCAATGAGAGCTATTTTTTAGGCTTATAAGCGCTTATTGTTTGCCGTAGAGGGTGAAAGTACCTTGAATGGCGGTTTCGATGGTGCTTTTGGGATCCTTAGGGTTCAAAACGATTTTTACACGGTAAATGGAACCGGCTGGGGATGCAGCAAGAACTCTTGCATCGGTGAAGGAGTTTTCTGTTTGCAAGGAATGTCCACCATACACAAAAATATCATGGGCGCTGATGGCAGTGTAATGGGTGAGGGGATCGCGATCTAATTTGGCATTGACCACTTTCACAATTTGCTCTTTCAAAGCGGCCACAGTGTTTTCAGCGGATAAGGTATTTTTTTCTACAGGCTTGGCAGAAGGATTATTGGGTTGGAAAAAAAGGCTACCCATGCGGTTTTGGGGTTCCATGGCAATGACTAAAGCGGTGAATTCTACGCCGTCTTTAGCAAGGGAAATGCCATCGGTTTTCACAGCTTGGTGCGCATGAGCAGGGGCGCTTACTAAGAGCAACATAAAGAGGGCTGCCAATAAAGATAGTTTTTTCATTTTTTTTCTCCTGACTTGTCAGAGGTTTATGGTTAAGGTGTTGCCACCTATGTATGGTTTATGTGCCAGACTACAAATAAGGTTTGTTTGCTGGGCTAACTTTGCTCTGTGCCATGCTTCTAATTTTTATCTCAGTGTCTTTTCAGTCACATTCAGTGCGCTATTACGGAACGATTCGTGCCCATAAGCATAGCTATAAAATACAATGGTAAGGCTTTGATTTTGAACAATAAATGCTCTTAAAATCAATGAAAAAGCAACATTGTAGAAAGTGATGGTTTTCTTTTTGAATACTTTTTCCTTAAAAAAACTGTCATCTATTTTTAAAAAATCTGTCGCTTTATGAGTCTGAATTGCGTAACATATTTAATTTATATGCTTTATTTACATAGAGAGTCATAGGCAAGCTGTAAATATTAAAATGAATGTTACATTCAAAAACGATTGGCTATGTATATTGATACTGTTATTGTGCATCAAGTCATATTTATTTCACTTAACGGTAATAATATGTTTACACTGCGTTGTCGTACTGCTGGTTCAAGTAACGCAGTGGTGGGTTTTACAATGTAACATGCTGTACTGTTTTGATTTCAATAATGGTGTATTCCGCGTTTGTGGTATTTAGCTACATAGTTGACGTTCGTAGTGTACTCTTTGATTTGTGCTTGCCAGTAAGGCACTGGCCATAAAAAGGGTGCATATGCTCACAAATGCTTTATCAACGGTAACGATTCCCTTTTTAGCCGAAGCATAAAACATATGCTGCGGAGGTGAAAAATGCATCATAAAGGGCAAAGCTAGAAGGAGCTTTTTTTTAAATGCTGAATAATAATTCTTTTATATGCCGTGAGCATAAGGGGGAAATACAAGGTAAAAGTGTCTAAGGAGTATTTCGTAATGTAAGCAGTGGAAAAGACATTTTTACCTTGAAGTGCTGTTTAGAATTTTATTTCAATGCCAACATTCCACTCGGGAGCGTCCATGAAATTGTCTTTAGCGTCATTAATATTGTTAAAGATATTAGTGGCACTGGCATAAATGGTGTAGTTTTCGGCAAAAGTTTGGCGAATGCTAGCATTGATGGTATTGCCATGAATCCACATGTCGTTTTGATAGCCGTGGTCGGTGATTTCCATCCATACGGCGGCAGAGGTGCCCCAATCGGGATGGCTAAATTCCAACATGCCCTGCCAGGTATTCATAATATTGTTGTTAATATACTCACCTGTTTCTACGTCACGAGCGTCTAGGTAGGTGTAAGAGGCACTGGCTCTGAAGTAATCGAGGAAGTCTATACCGATGTTGGCTTCAATACCTTGGGTACGGGCTTTGCCGATTTGACCAAAGGTGTAGTAGCCGTCACGGCCTGCGTATTGTGTGGAGGGAACCCAAGTCCAGCCTTGAATAAGGTTGGTGATTTCGTTCCAATAATAGGTGATACCCCAGTTGATGTTTTCATATTCGCCTTCATAGCGAACGTCCCAGCTCACACTTTCTTCGGGCTTTAAATTTTCATTACCAAAGTAGCCGTAAGAATTCCTATTCTTGGTGGTGTTAGCAGTATGCAAATCTTTACGGTAAAGCTCATCAATGCCAGGTGCTCTGAAGCCTAAACCAAAGTTAGCTTTTAAGCGATGGTCTTCGAGGAATTTCCATACGACACCCAATTTGGGGGATACATGAGCACCCCAAGATTCATAATGGTCAAGGCGAAGGGCGGGAGTAATAAGTAAGGTGTCATCAAAAAGGCTTATTTCGTCTTGGATATACAAAGCAAATGAGGTTTCGTCACCATTGGTGGCTCTACCGGGGGCATCGGTTACTTGTGCTTTGTATTGACCGCCAAAGGTGAGGGTGTGGTATTCATTGATTATCCATGTATCTTGAGCTTCTAAAGTGAGGTCTGTATATAAATCATGACTTTTATCACTTTCCCAGTATTCTTCCATGACAGTGTAGGTGGCGGATAGGCTGTAAATGTGGTCGCCAACGACGCCGTCATATACAAGGCTTGCGCCATACCGCTGTATGTCGGTTTGATCGCTTTCGCTGTATTTTCTTGTATAAAGGCCAGTGGTTTTGTCATAGCTAGAGCTGACACTGTCAGAAGAGTAGGTTTCGTGGAAGTAATCCCCGTAAAAAGTGAGGCGATGGTCATCGTTAAAGTTATAGCCAAGGGTTACGTCTCCGGCCCACTCATCGCCGTCTCTACTTCCGCTATATTCAGTCCATGGTGTGCCCACGTTATCGTTCATTTTATCCTTTACAGGAATATTGCTCGTGTAGCCAACGTTTGCTAGAAAATCAAATTTATCGATGGCGCCAGAGTCCACAGAATAATAATTGCGTATTTTGTAATTACCGCCAGAAAGTCCTGCAGTTACCGAGGGCTCAGTGGATTTTTTGGTGATGATGTTGATAACACCGCCTGTGGCAGAGCCATATAAGGCAGAGGAGGGGCCTGCCAAAATTTCTATGCGTTCAATGCGATTTATATCGATAGCCTGAACAGTACGGTTAGCACCAGAACCCACATGCAATTCACCAGCGGGTTTACGACCGTTGATAAGTATTGTGGTACCTTCAGAGGGCATGCCGCGTACACCAAGTTTAAAACCCACATTGACGTTTTGTGCTGTAGCTAGCACTTGCATGACGTTGTTAGCACCGAGTTTTTTGATGTCTTCAGCGGTGAAAACTTCCATGCTGGCCGAAACGTCTTCTAAGTAACGCTCGGTACGCGTGGCTGACACAACCACGGGGCCTGTCTCTACCACTGGAGCTTCCTCTGTAGCAAAACCTTGGCTTGGAACAACACATGTTCCTAAAACTAAAGCAAAAAATGCGGCTTTGCGTAAAGCGGCAGTGCTTTTTGCCTGGACTCCTTTTTCCTGTAAAAATGCCATGATAAAACCTTCCTTCTTCGAAAAAAATGTAGTGTTTAAAGCTCTTGTATGTAATTTATTCTATTCATAATTTTTTCTCTTTTAAAGCGCGCTAAAGAATTCATAAATCAAATTGAAAGTTACATTCAAAAGCAAGCAGTTACTTGTAGTGCCACTGTCAATGTGTGGCAAGTTATATTAATTTTGCTAACAGATAACAATATGTTTACATCTGCTTGTTTTGTTAACATGTTGAAAAGAGATATGTATTGTTGTTTGGAGAGGGGAAAAAATTATCGCAGGGATGGAATTGACAATTGATTTCATTAATGGCATATTCCGTGCCGTGGCGAGTTCTTTTATGGAACAGTCACATAGTATACTATTAATGCTGGCATAAAAGAGGAGTGAGGATGACGTTAAACGATATTAACAGCTCGACGGAGCTTATGGTGACCGATGTTTCCGTGGATGGGTCGTTACGGCAGAGGTTATACGATTTAGGTCTTTGTCCCGGCACAAAAATTACATTCATTAGAACCGCTCCTTTGGCAGACCCCATTCAGGTACAAATCGGCAATTATCATGTTGTGTTGCGTAAATCTGAAGCTAAATATGTAAAGGTTGAACCCTATGTCTCGTAAGGTTATTGCCCTGGCAGGGCAGCCCAATTGCGGTAAATCAACGCTGTTTAACTTGTTAACGGGTGCGCGCCAATATGTGGCCAACTATCCCGGTGTAACTGTAGAAAAGCTGGCAGGGTATTGTACCATTGGCGATGAAAAAATTTCCGTGGTGGACTTACCGGGAACTTATGCTTTCACCTCTTATTCACCGGAAGAGATGGCTGCACGTGATTTTATTTTATGTGAGCATCCGCAGGTTGTTCTTGCCGTGGTGGACGCCTCCTCTTTAGATAAAGGCTTATATTTCACCTTGCAGCTCTTAGAAATGGGCCGTCCCGTTATTTTGGTGCTGAACATGATGGATGTGGCCAAAAGAAGAGGCTTAAGCATTGATATAGATGCGCTTTCTCAAGAGCTTGGCATTCCGGTTGTTCCCATGCAGGCCACCAACTCTAAGACAGAAGGCCGACAACGTATTTTGCAATTATTGGAAACGTATCTTAACGATGAAGCTCCAGTGAGTGACTTTGCCTTGAACTATGGTAGCTTAGAAGATTCTATAACATTGCTTTCTGCTCAAGCAGAAGAGATAAGCGAAAAAGTTGCTTACCCCAAGCGTTGGCTTTCTGTGAAGCTTTTTGAGGAAGATTCCGCTGTGCAGGATACCTTGCGTGAAGTCAATGGCAATGCGGAAAGCCTTTTTACCTTGACCGATGAACTTACACGTAAAGTTCGTGAAAATATATCCACCGTGCCTGTGGCACATATTGCTGCCACGCGTCATGCTGAAGCTCGTCGCCTATGTGATCTTGTGGTGAAAGTAAAGAAAGAAAAGCAAGGACCTTCCTTCACGGAAAAGGTGGACGCTGTGGCGTGCCATCGTATCATGGGGCCCATCGTTCTTTTGGGTGTTCTTTTTGCTTTCTATCATATATCAGTAACTTATGGTAATATTCTTGCCGCACAGGTTTGGCCCATTTGGGCATCCCTTGAAAGCTTCATAAGCTCTGTTTTACCACATCAAGGCTTCTTGGAAGATACCTTATTCCGCTCTTTAGTGGAGTGGGTGGTAAAAAGCGTGACGGCAGTGCTCAACTATATCCCCATCTTCTTTTTGATGTTCTCCTTTGTGTATATTTTGGAAGGAAGCGGGTATTTAGCGCGTATTGCTTTTATTTTAGATAAAATTTTCAGCTCTTTTGGTTTGCATGGGCAGTCTACTTTGCCCCTTATCTTGGGCGGTGTCTACGTGGGTGGTTGTGCCATTCCTGGTGTAGTGGCTACCAAGGCCATTCCCGACGAAAGGGCGCGTTTTAGTACGATTTTAGTTGTTCCCATGATGAACTGCCTTGCTAAAGTCCCTTTATATCTACTGTTAGTAAGTGGTTTTTTTGCGGCAGAAGCTGGCAGTGCCATGTTCTTCATGGGTACCATCACCTTGCTCATGGCACTTATTGTGTCCAAAATACTCAACTGGACTGTGCTACGTTCGCGTCCGGCAGCACCCTTTATTATTGAGCTTCCATCCTATCATATGCCCATTTTCCGCAATGTGTTACAAGAAACCTTCTTGCGCATTTGGACATTCATTAAGCGTATTCTTACCATTGTTGTGGCAGTGTCCACAGTGGTATTTGCCTTGGTATCCTTTCCCGGTCTTAATGATGAGCGCATGGCTTATTATGAGGGTGAGCAAGCCAAAATTGAAGACGCTTTCATGCAAAACATTGAAGCGAGCACCTTTGCTGGTAAATTCACCAAGGATGATATCTTACCACTCATTCGCTACCAAGATGCTTTACGCAAAAGCAAACAAGGCGTGACTCAAGATGAGGCCACAAAAATAAACGAAGCCGCGCTCAAAGATTCGCCCATGTATGCTTCCATAGTATTGCGTAAAGGCAAAGACGGTAGAAAACTTGCCGGTGCTTTGCGTACCCTTGATAGCAAGAGAAAGACCTTGCGCCGTAACATTCGTCAAGAACGCTTTGAAAATAGCTATCTTGGTGCGGCTGGTAAATCCATTGAATTTATCACCGCCGGTGCTGGCTTTGACTGGCGCATGAATGTGGCACTTTTGTCGGCCCTTGCAGCCAAAGAAAATAGTGCCGCCACTTTAGGCGCCTTGTATGGCTTTGAAGGGAACACTCCTGGTAAAAACTTTGAGACCTTTGGCTTTACTCCTTTGCATGCCTTAGCTCTCATGCTTTTCATGTCACTGTATCCTCCTTGCTTGCCCGCTTCCATGATGGTGCGTGCACAAACGGGGTCTACAAAGTGGATGATTTTCTCCATTCTTTTCCAAATGACCATTGGTCTTATTGTGGCCACCTTCGTCTTTAGCGGTGGTAAGCTCTTGGGATTAACCGGTCTGCAAGCCATGTGGACTTTCTATGCCATTTGTTTGGGAATTGTGGTGATATTTGGTTTCTTACCTTCGTATAGAGGGGAAAAGAAACTTTGATCGTATGGTAATGGTTACGGTCTTGTTCTTTAAGCAAAACGCATTTTTTTGCAAAAAATATATCGGAGGATGAATATGAAAAAGAGTTTATTAGTATTGTTGGCAGTGGCTTTGTTAAGCATTCCAGCCATGGCATTTGCACACAGTCCCATCTTTGATTGCTTTGACAATGGTGATGGCACTGTAACGTGTCAAGGCGGTTTTTCTGATGGTTCTTCTGCTTCTGGCGTGAAAGTATATGTGAAAGACGGTTCAGGTGCAGTTCTTGAAACCCTTAGCATGGATGCCAATAGTGAAGTTACTATTAAAAAGCCTGCTGGTGCATACTCCATGGAAATGGATGCCGGCGAAGGTCACTCCATCAATGTAAGCGGCGATAAAATCGTTGAATAAGACGGTTCTTAACGGTTTAACTTTTTTTAACTTTTTTGGAGATTAAGATGAAAAAACTTGCACTAGCTTCTTTTGGCCTTTTCGCTGCTTTGACCATGGCTGCACCTGCGGATGCACACTTTCAAATGATGTATACACCTAAAACTGATATGGAAAAAGCTGCTGATATGGATATGCGTATTGTCTTTACGCACCCAGCAGAAGCCGGACATATGATGGATATGGGTGGTATCAATGAGTTTTACGCTGTGTACAAGCGCGGTGAAAATGCTCCTCAAAAGCTTGATATGAAAAAGCACCTCAAAGAAATCACTTGGAAAAATCCAGGTTCCAGCGCACCTGCTTATGCAGCTCTTATCCCCAGAAAGGAAATCCGCTCCATCGGTGACTATGTATTTGTTATGGTACCAGGCTACTATCTTGAAAAAGAAGAAGACGTGTACATGCAACAAATTACTAAGCTTGTTGCCAACGTAGGCGGCGTGCCCACCATTTGGAATGAGCCTGTGGGCTTACCTTGCGAAATCGTGCCCATGATTAAGCCTTATGCCACCTGGACTGGCAATGTGTTCCAAGGTCAAGTATTGTCCGGTGGCAAACCTGTTCCTGGCGCTGAAGTAGAAGTTGAATTCATGGGTCATGCCCCTGACTTAAAGACGAACACCTTGGCAGAAAAGTCTTCCGTGACATATCCCAATGGCGCTCTTGTGACACAAACCATTATTGCTGACGAAAATGGCATCATCACCTTTGGTCTTGCCAAAGCCGGCTGGTGGGGCTTTGCAGCTCTTGGCGTAGGCCCAGACAAAGAATATAAAGGCAAAGAGCTTTCCCAAGATGCAGTTATCTGGGTACAAGCTTACGACATGAAATAGCACTTACTTAAAAAGGGGGAGTTTTGCTCCCCTTTTTTTATTTTGTGTATGTTTTGCGTACGCTGTGTATGTGAAAAGTTATCGTTTTATGAGAATAGAGGATGTTATGAAAAAGATGTTTTTAGCTGTGATTTGTTGCGTTTTTCTTGGTTTAGTTGGCAACGCCATGGCGCATAGTGCTTTGCTAAATTGCTTTGACAATGCCGATGGTACGTTCACTTGCCAAGGTGGTTTTTCTGATGGTTCTTCTGCCACAGGTATTAGCATTGTAGTGAAAGATTCTTCCGGAAATATTTTACAAGAAGCACAGCTTAATGCCGATAGTGAAGTGGTTTTACCACGTCCTCAGCAGGATTTTAGCGTTCTCTTTAATGGTGGTTCCGGTCATTCTGTGGAAATTCCCGGCGAAAGCATTGTTCGTTAAAAAATTGTAAGTTTCCATCACTACATATTGGAATAATATTATGAATCAAGATCCTGTAACCATAGAAAATTTGCGCCATAATTATGGAAGGCGTGAATTGTATAATGGTTTAAATTTGACCATCGAAAAAGGGCGTGTGTGCGCCTTACTTGGTAAGAATGGTGTGGGTAAAACCACGCTTATTCAAATTCTTATGGGGTTTTTACGCCCCAGTGGTGGTGTTTGCAAAATTTTTGGTGAACCAGCACATGCCATTTGCCCTGCAACTCGTGCAAGGGTAGGACTTCTTTTTGAAAAGCACCTTGCCTATCAGTTTTTTAGCATTGAACAAATAGAAAAATATACGCGCCAATTTTATCCCAAGTGGAAGCCAGAGCGTTTTTATAACTTGGTAGATTTGCTGGGCTTGCCCAAGAGTCATCGTATTGCGCATATGAGCGAAGGTCAGCGCTCGCAAGTGGTATTGGGTCTTACCTTGGCGCAAGATCCGGAATTGTTGATTCTAGATGATTACTCCATGGGCTTGGATGCAGGCTATCGTCGTTTATTTATTGATTATCTGTGCGAAAATTTACGCGATGGTGAACATACCACCATCATCACTTCCCATGTAATTCAAGATATGGAACGCTTTGTGGATGATACCGTATTTATGCGTCGCCATAAAATGGCTCACCAAACCTCATTGGCAGAATTTATTAAGAATTTCACGTGCTATAAGATGCAGCGTCCATCCAATGAAGAAGCCTTTAAAGATAACTTAGCTAAAATTCCGCAAGATATTTTGGTTAATGTGGAGTGGCATAAAGACTTTGTAGAGCTCTTTTTCTACGTAGATCCCACGAAATTACAAGAAATTTTTAAGCAATATTCGCTGGATACCTTATCCATGCAACAAGTTTGTATGAACATGGAAGATGCTTTCATCGGCTTTACGGGGAGGTATTAAATGCGCGTTGCAGCAGCTTTTTCTGCGGTATTTTATAAAGAAAGCGTGAAAACACGTCATATGATGATTGCACTTTTTGCAGCAAATATGCTGTATATGCTGTGGAACTTCATCACATTGCGCAGGCTTTTCATGCAAGACCACTCAGAGGTTGTGTGGTATCGCACGGTGAATTTGGGGCAGATCCCTTATGGCGATATGATGTTTATCCCCTTTATTACAGCAGTGGTGTATTGCTTGTTCCAATTCCTTCAGGAAATGCGCGACGGCAGAATTCGCATTGCTTTGCATGCTCCGTGTGATTCCAGCTTCATTGTTCTTTTGCATGCGTTATTTGGCATGCTTTTCTTGGGCTTTGTCTTTGTATGCGATGCTTTGGTGTTGTATATGAGTATTGTGAAGTTTTATCCTCCTGAAGTGGGTATTTCAGCCATAATGACCACTTTGCCGTGGTTTATTGCCGGTTTTTACGCCTACCTTGGTGGAACATTTGTATTACTAGAGCCGCAATTGAAACGTAAAATTTTAGCCGGTATAGTGTACTTTGGTTTGTGCATTCCTTTGTATTTATATACAAAAACTGGGTATTATGTGGATATTTTACCTTTCTTCATTCTGCTTTTACCATGCATGTTCTATAGCATAGCCCTTTCTGCAGATGATTACAGAAATAGGTGGGTAGCATGAGTATAAGAACGCGTTTGGCAACATTATGCATGTATTTTATAGGAATATGCTTTTTCGCTTGGATTTTGCCCATGTTTTATCAATTGCTATTTGTGAAAACAGTGGACAAAACGCATATGTTTTTCAGCCCTGTGGATAATAATATGATATTCACAGAGCAATTACTTGAGCGAGACCTAAAAGCAGAAGAAAAATCTGAAAACCATCACGCCGATGTGGTTTATAAAAATGAAAAAGGTGAATATTTTACGCGCAATGAGTTTGAAGCAAAAATTCCCTTTATTTATTACAGAAATATGGAATTGCGAGGTCTTTTGCCCTTAACCTTGCATGGAAAAAGTCTTGATCGCGTCGCCATTCAAAACGAACGTCGCGTATTTGAAATGCCATCGCGCCTTCTGGACAATAAGGTGTATAAAGAGGAAATTTATCCGCTCATGGATGCAAACCCTGGGCAGGTGGCTTTGGTTTTGCCGGCGGACAGAATTCGTTTTACTGATACACAGTTGGAATTCATCGACAGCGATTTAAATGGTGTGGATGCTGAGCAAACGCAAGCCTACACCAAGGCTTTGGCTGAGAAAGGATTTACTTTTCCTGCAACGGGCGTGTGGGGTAATTTTACCACATTTAAGCCCTTTGAAGGTGGCACCTTTGTGGTGGATAGCGCCGGTAAGACTTTTCATTTAGTGCGCAGAAATAATATTCTTGAAGTGGCAGTGGTGCCCTTTGCCAAGGATATTGTACCGCAAAAAATGGTCATAGCTGAAGCTAAGGATCGTAAATATCTTGGTTTAGTTTTGGATACTCAAAACCGCATGTACCTTATGCACCAAAAAGGCTTTGCTTTAACGTATATTCCAACCAAGGATTATACGCCGCAGGATATGGATTTTAAACTTATTATGGACCCTTTGTTCATGACAGCGGTGTATTCTGATGCAAAACATATTCATGCCGTGGCCTTTGCCAATGCAGAAAATCTTGACGTCAGTGTACAACCTTTGCATTCGTATGTGCATCAAATGAGCATGAGCAAAGATACCGCGCTTACCCAAGTGGCCGATATTATTTTCCCCTTCACGTTATCAATTACGGATTTGCATAGCTCCAAGGGGCAGTTTAAAGCTACCATAAGTTCACAGTACCTTGGCTATGGTCTTGTGTTTAATCTTTTATTGGCTCTAGTGTATGTATTTGCTTTTAGAGCCTATAGAACGGCTAAAATTGCAAGACAAGGCCTTTTTATAGTGGGCTTTGGCATATATGTGCTTATCCCATTGGTATTAATGGAACAATATAAAGAGAGAAACTAACGTTTAACAGGTAGGTAAGTATGATTACACGTTTTGGAACAGCAAAGGAAATGATTGTTCAACCTATTGAAGAAGATAATAAGCCTTATTTATTGGCCATAGATCAACGCGGACTGTATTTAACTGTGGAAAGATACGTGGACAGTAATTTTTCAGACCCTAATCGTAATAGCGACCGTAAGCTTATGGAGCAAAGAATTAATGCTCTTGGCATAGATTGCAAGGCTTTTTTTGAAGAGAATAAACATCTTGTTCAAGTTATGCCTAAAGAAAAGGCTGCTAAAGTTAACCCCATTAAAGCTTCTAAGCGTAGCATGAAGAAATAAAAAAACGTTTTCGTATAAAAATATAAAACGACTGTGCTCTTTGAGTATGGTCGTTTTTTTTGATGTGTTTCTTGATGAATTGCTATTTTTCCTGCAATTGCAAGCTTTTCAAATGAAGCTCTTTAAGATATCCTAGCCTATCATGTTCTATCACCTTGCAAAGTCGTTCATGGAGGTCTTATGTTTTCACTGGAAAAACGCATAAATATTTTGATTGTTGCCTTATTGTTAGGCGTGGTGGGTTCCATCATTTTTTTAAATAGTTTCTTTTTTCAGCGAGCCATGACCAATCAATTATTGGAAGAAAGACTTCCTTCCAAAGCTCAAGAAATTCTGTATGCTTTAGATCAAAAAATCATGGAACCTAGCAGAGCCATATCTTTAATTGCTAATAATCCTCAATTGCATGACTGGGTTCGCGCCGGTGAACCCAATGAAGACTTAGATAAAATCTACGGCATCATTGAAAGCTTTGTAAACTCCTATGGCATGCTTGGCGGAAACTTTGTTTCCGACGCCACCAAGCAATATTCGGATTTTTTGCAGGGAAAAAAGGATTATTCCTATTCCATTACCGATAAAGATACGTGGTTTTACGGCTTTAAAAACAGTGATACGCAAATGAATATTGTGGTATACGTCAATGACCCCACATGGGGAACCAAGGCTTTTATTAACCGTAGGGTGACGGTGGATGGTACTTTTGCCGGTTTAGCCTCTTCTTCCATTGATTTAAAAGACTTTGTACAAAATTTGCGCCAAATGAAAATAGGTGAGGAAGGGCAAACTTTCTTGGTGGATGAAAAGGGCTTCATTCGCTTGCACGAAGATACGGCGCTTATTAATACCAAATTGACAGATTCGTATCCTGAGTATGCCAGTCACTGGAATACCATGACCCAAAGGGAAAGCGCGCAAAGCACCATTGAACATGAAGGAAAGCTTTTTTATTCCATAAGCAATAAGGTGCCCGTGCTTGGTTGGTATCTTGTGAGTATGGCTAGTCATGATGAAAATAGTGCCAGCGTGCGCGCATCTACATATTATGGTGTGGGGCTTTCGCTGATTTTAACCTTGGTGGGCACCATCATTGGGGTATTTTTTGTACGCACGGTGGTACGTCCCTTGCGTCATTTGGCCAGTTATGCCAACGATGTTTCTCGCGGCGTGTTGGATAAGGAATTACATTTACAAAGAAATGATGAAATTGGCGTGTTGGCAGATGCCTTGCGCGGCATGGTGGAGTCTTTACGACAAAAAATCATGCAAGCTGAAGAGCAAGGTAAGCAAGTGCAAGAGCAGATAGAAAGCGTGCAAAGAGCGCGTCAGGAAAGCGAAGCTCAACAAAGCAAAACCTATGCTTTGCTCGTGGCCACGCAAGATAGTGCAGCTCAAGCTGGTGGAATTTCAGAAGCACTCAATGTGGCTGCTGGGGAGCTTGGTAGAGAAAATAGCAAGGTGCTACAAGGTACAGATGAGCAGCGTAGACGTGTGGATGATGCCAGCCAAGCTGTGAGCACCATGGTGTCTACTTTTGGCCGTATTTTACAAAGCACGGAAAATGCTGTGGTGCAAGAAGATGAGGCTCGCACCATAGCGCAAATGGGAGCCCAAAAGGTGGCTTCTGTCATAGATGCCAATGGCGCTGTGAGTGATATGGCTTTGAAAATGCGCCAAGCCATGGAGCAATTGCAAGAGCAAACCCATGGCATTAGTAGTATTCTTAATACTATTACGGATATTGCAGACCAAACAAATCTGCTAGCACTCAATGCTGCCATTGAAGCTGCTCGTGCCGGAGATGCCGGACGTGGTTTTGCCGTGGTGGCCGATGAAGTGCGCAAGTTGGCAGAAAAAACCATGCAGGCCACCAGCGAAGTGGGCGCAGCCATATCCAAGGTGCAAAAAGCTTCTCAGGAAAATAGCAACATCATGGCAGGCACCCATGAAGCGGTGCATAAAGCCACAAGTTTAGCGCAAGATTCAGGAGCCGCTTTGCAAAATATTGTGGGCCTTACGGAAGAAAATGCCACCATGGTGCGTGATATGGCGGCTTTGATACAAAACTTGACGGTGCAGACCGATGCCATAACCAAGGTCATTGTTTCTTTGGAAAGTAATATCAATGAAACGGCTTCGGGCATGAATGTTTCTTCACAAATTACGCATACCATCATTGAGCAAGCTGAAAAATTGGATTCTCTTATTGCCAATTTGCAAGAGCATGGCAAAAAAGGTGTGTAGAATTTTTATGGTCTTTTAGCTAAGTTGTTTATTCTTAAAAAAGGCACTCCATGACGGGGTGCCTTTTTCGTAACTAACAGTAAAATTTTATTTCTTATTGTACTAGTCCCTATCATGGGTGGTGATAAGAAAAACAGAAAGCATTAAGGTGAAACTTGCTGCCATCATGGTGGTGGTGAGCAGTTCATTGCCCAAGATGGCACCAAGGGCTATGGCCACCACGGGGGTAACGTATTCGTAGGATATGGCCACAATGGCGCGTGAATTAAATAAGATCCAAAGATAGGATGTGTATCCCACAAGGGAGCTAAAAAAGCTAAGAAATGCCAAAGACATATAAGCTTGTATAGGTAAGGCGAATACATCAAGTCTTTCGCCCAGCAATAAGGACAAGAGCAATGTTTCCAGCCCCCCAAGTAAAAGTAAGAGCCCTGTGGTACGCATGACGGAAAGATTGCTTTTCCCATGGCATACTTGTGAAATATGTGATCCATAAACCCATGCGAAGGTGGAAATAAAAATTAAAAAGAGTCCTAAAAGGGATGCATCGCTATGAATGCCTTGATGGATGTTCAACCATGCCAAGGATAAAAAACCCAATGCCAAGCCTGTAGCTTGAGTTTTTGTGGGTTTTTTTCCGCCCCAGAGGAGCCATTGTCCCAAAATAAGCCAAATGGGTGCAGCTCCGTATAAAATAGCTGCCATGCCGGAAGGGACACTTTCTTGAGCTTTAGATACAAATCCACTACTGATCGTCACTAAAAACAGGCCGTTTAGAAGATTATACTTTATGTCGTGCCACGTGAATATGGATTTCTCGCGGCGCAGGTAGGTATAGGTAAGTAAGGCAAGGCCGGCAAGGCTAAATCGTATGCCGGAAAGCATGAATCCGGGGAAGTACTCCAAAGCAAATTTATTGCCTAAATAGGCAGATCCCCATGAAAAATAAAGCAGCAAAAGGCAAAAGGTAAGTTGTAGGTGTTTGCGTGATATGACGGGCATGGCTAACCTTGTTTGTTTGAAATAGTCTTATATTAATGCGCAGGAAAGTAATTATGCAGGAAATATGAAGGCGAACAAAGGCATACTGACTTATTATGTTTTAGTAAAGCGCTATTTGGGAGGAAGGTTGTAGCATTGACAGCGGGGTAAACAGTCGGACATGAGAATAGGAAAAAAGGAGGAAAATAAGAATGCATTGAGTTGTATTTTTGCTTTCCATGTTGACTTTATCGTGAGAATATTACATGAGTGGACAGTGCGGTAATAGTATTTTACGAGCAAATTTGGAGTATTTTTACAGTATATAGGATATTTCATGACTGAGTTTCCAGTTTTTTTGCCTTTTTACATAGCTGCTGTGGTTTTTGTGGCAGCTGTCATGCGCGGCTTTTGCGGCTTTGGGTTTTCCATGATTGTGGTTATTCTTGGAAGTTTAGTTTTAACCCCGGCAGAAATAGTCCCCGCTGTGCTTGTATGGGAAATTTTGGCAAGTGTGGTTTTTTTTCCTAGTATTTGGCATCAAATTGCATGGAAGACGCTTAAGAATTTGAGCTTTGGGGTTATTTTGGGGACGCCAGTGGGTGTGTGGCTTTTGGCCACCATAGAACCTTCCTATATGATTATTGCTATTAATACCGTGGCTTGCCTTTGTTGTGTGGCCATATTACGCGGGTATGTGTTGCGCTCCAATTTGAGCACCAAGGGTATTTTAGGAACAGGCCTATTAAGCGGCTTGCTCAATGGTTCTTGTGCCAATGGGGGCTTACCCTTGATTCTTCTTTTTCTTTCAAGTCCATTGGCTGCCGCCACGGGTAGGGCTTCGCTCATAGCCTTTTTCTTTTTTACAGATGTGTGGGCTTCTGTTTTTGCTGTGCAGCAAGGGCTTGTTTCTCTGGAAACTTTTGATTTTGTCCTTTGGGGTTTACCCACATTGGTCTTGGGGCTTTGGTGCGGTAATATGCTTTTTGTACGCTTAGATGCGGCGTATTTTAAGCGCATAAGTATGTATCTTTTGGCCGGACTTTCCACTGCTGCTTTATGTTATGAGGTTGTGAAACTTCTTACAGCAGAATAGCATAGTAAAAGTTTGTAATGTTTTTTATGTTAAACCTCTTTAAGGTCATGTAGTCCCTTTACTTTAGTTCAGCATAAGTTCAGGGACTATTTATTTTTTATGTAAGGCACAAAGCTAATAGTACAATACATTCTGTCAGTTCTATGAGGCAACCGTACACATCACCGGTGACGCCCCCGAGGGATTTTTTCGCTTTGTTGACGAGAGCGTAAGTGCAGGCCAAGGCACCCATACAAGCAAGAGGAACGCTATACATGATCATACTTTGGGCGGGAAGGTAAGAGGCTACATACCCCGTACATAATGCCAATACGCCCATGAGTAGAGCGTTGTTTTTTTCAGCTTTGCTTGTAATATGTTTGGTAACAGTTTTTCCAAGCCCTTGGTCTTGAAGGTGTTCGCGAGCATGAGGTGCGCGTCGAGCCACAAGCACCATGGCTCTTGCCAAAGACGCTGAAAAGCATAGGCCCAGCAAACCAAAGAGGATGCCATACATATTTTGAGGATTAAAGAAATGCTGTGCCACATGTGCAAGCGCCCACACTTTTATGGACAAAATGAAAAAGACGGCGATGGAAGCAAATGTGCCCACGGTGGGATCTTTCATGATGGCAAGTCTTTTTTCTTTGGAAGCCTCCACCACAAGGGCGTCGGCGCAATCGGCAAGACCGTCCATGTGCAGGCCACCTGTGATACCAACCCAAACCAAAGCACCTAGAATTCCAGCAAGAGTGGGCGAGAAAAAGAGCGCAAAAAGGAGTAATAAAAGCCCTACGCATAGTCCCACGCATAATCCCACAGCGGGAAGAAAAGCTGTGAGTCCGTGAAGGGACATGTGTTGCGGAATGTTTCCCACAGGGAAGCGTGTGAAAAAAGCAAGGGAAGCGCGAAAACTCATGGGATGACCTTATACGAAGAAGGTTAAAATTCTATGCCAAGGGTGGCAGGTACACCACGTTTGCAAGCATGTTTGATATCAGCAATTTCGGACACAATATCAGCAAGTTCCACAAGCCAATGGGGGAGCCCACGCCCCGAAAGCACAAGGTGTACGGCTTTGCTATTACAAAGGTGTATAAGCTCAGTTACTTCTTCTTGTGTTACAAGCTGACTTTTTAAAGCATAGAGGCATTCGTCTAGAATGAGCATGTGTGCTACAGTACTTTTGTTGTGTGCCCATGTGAGCACATTTTCAGCTGCAGCACGGTGCTCGGCCCTTTGTTCTTCTTTGGTGAAAAATCCCTTACCGCCAATGAAAAAATCTTCGCTTAACAAGTTTTGTAAAAATTTCTGTTCACCGGTTTGTTGATTTGACTTCATAAATTGGCCAAAGCATACGCGTAGGGAATTGCCATGGGCGCGTATGGCTTGCCCTATACATGCGCTGGTTTTTCCTTTGCCATTTCCTGTATAAATAATAATCATACATACTCCGCAATTTTTTTAAATCATATGACTATGGTTATAGTAGTTTGCCGTTTTTTTCCACAATGAAAAATGTGGACACAAGGGCAAGGGTACATGAAATAAGATAGAGCCAGCACACGGGAGTGAACATATGAGCTTTAAGCACATCTACGTAGCCGGCATTATCCAATAAAGCTCCAATGAGCGGTTGGAATACAGCAGAGCCAAACATGGCAAAGGAATAAAATAAACCATTGGATGTACTGGCAATGTTTTTGGGAAAAAGCTCACGCACTGAGGCCATATACAGGCCGGCGGGGGAGGCGAGAACAATGGAAAGAAGTATGCCCCAAATGAAGATTTCTGTGGTGCCAAAGCTCCCATTGCGCAAAAATAAATAACCCATCAGAGCAAAAAACACGCCATTGGCAGCAATGATAATACCTTTACGTGAAGAAAGCTTTGCCGCCGCGGTGGCAAAGGCAATGGGGGTGATAATGGCAATAATGGCCGCCATGCTGAGTAAGGAAGCCATGTCTTGTTTGCTGAGGCCCACCACAGAAGTGTAGTATAAGCCGGCCCATAAACCCACAAAACTGAATAAGGTGGCGGCATTTACCGTGAAAACCACAGTTAAAATCCAGAAATTGCGTCGCTGTAAAATGATTTTTATGGATTCCATGACAGAAATGGGAGCCAAAGATTGCGCTTCTGGTGTGTGTGGTTTTTCTTGTTCGGCATCTTTAAAGAAAAACCAAGCCAACACGGTGACGAGCAAAGTGATGGCAGTGAGACCTTGAGAAGAAATTCGCCAGCCAAAATTTTCCACAAAGTAAGAAAGAGGAGCTCCTGCCAGTGCAGAAGCTATGCCCACCGCCACAGCCAATACGGAACTAACAATAATAACGTACGTTTTTTGGCTAAACCAATCGGCCAAAGCTTTATATGCCGGCATAAGTATGAGGGAGCATCCTATACCCACAGCTAGTCTTCCTAAAAAAGCCATGGTGCCTGTGCTTGCTGTGGCAAAAATAAATGTGCCAATACATGTGAAAGCTAAAGCAAGGCTTATGAGTTTACGCGGCGAAGCTTTATCTGATAAAATGCCACTGGGTATTTGCAATACGGCATAAGGGTAAAAATATGCTGAAGCTAAAAGCCCCATGAAAGCAGCATTGACGCCAAGGTCGTGCATTATGTCATTGGCCATGACCGCCGGGCTCATACGATGAAAAATAACCACTGTGTAAGCAAATATGGCAATGGCTAAAATAACCCAGCGATAGGGTGAGGTATAACGATGCATAAAATCTCCAAGTGCATGAATATATAGTTGTTGGGCAAGGTTTTAAAGCAAAAATGCCTGTAAAATCTCTTATATTGAAGACAGGATGGTAATGTATTTTCATAAGAGGTGTATGTGGTAACGTAAAAAGCTCTTTGTGTAAAAGGGCTAATTTCACAGAATAAAAATGCGGTATGTTTTTAATAGTAGCTATATTGTTGCGTTGTTAAAGTTTGCAGACGTATTTGTACGCGGATATAAAATCATAAAGCATACTGAAAGAGTTGACAATATGGTAAAGTGGTCTTATCTATCTTGCACGCGAGAGCGTGTGAGCAATTTTCTTTTGCTCCCATATATATGCAGGTTGTTTGCGCGCGGTTCATACTGCTGCCGAATAATTTGAGGGTTTACGTGTTTTCCGTAGCCTGAGGGGGTCCCCTCGTCGTTTTGTAATTTTCATACATTACCAAGCGCCTTATATTCCTTTATTTTTTACTTAGTACGTTTTATCTACACAGTGACTTGTTAGGGTGTGCTTTTTTGCATGTTTTATTCAAGGCACCTTACCAACGAGAAGGAAAATTCCATGGCAGATTTAGTTTTGCAACAACCGGCTGAAGGTCAAAGAGTAGCCATAACTCCAGAGGCCAATAGCCGTTTGGTTTTTGGTTATGATCTTAGTGAAGCCACCCTCAGCCGTGAGGGTGATGATCTTGTTTTCACCTTTATAAATGGGTCTATCTTGGTGCTGACAGATTTTTATGTGGCTTACACTGCTGAAAATATGCCTGTCCTTGTTATTGATAATACAGAGGTGGATGGAGAGCATTTTTTCTCCGCCCTTGCTGAAGATCTCGTGCCGGCTGCAGGTGTATCGGCTGGCCCTCAAGGTAGTGGGGCCAAGGTGGATACCATACATGGTGAGCTCTTGGGCGGCATTAATCGCTTGGGTAGCCTTGATCAAGAATATCCAGACCGCCAAGACGAAGAAGTCAAAGAGCCCGTGCATTATGAAGATAATTTTGAAGACGTGGATACACCTAGGCAAGTGCGCGAACAAGTTGAGACTACGCCTTTGGAGCCTTCTGATGAAGGAAACACTGCACCTACACCTGAAGAAGAGGTAACTCCCGAGGGTGATGATACAAATTCAACGCTTCCTCCAGTGCAACCAGAAACGGAGCCCGAAGTTCATCCTGAACCAGAAAATGAAGCCCCTCAAGCTGAAAACGTAGAAGTTGATGCCATGGAAAGCGGCGTGGGACGACATGAAGATGGCAGTATTGTGGATGCAAGTAATCCCGGTGATGAAAACGCAGCTTACGCAGGAGGCTCGGTCACAGGGCAAGTTGTGGCCACGGATAGTAATGGGGATACATTGGCTTTTTCTGTGCAAGACGGTGCCGGTAAATACGGAAGCCTAAGCATTAATCCCGAAACTGGCGAGTTCGAATATATAATAAATGAAGAAGCAGCCAACGGCTTAAGCGAAGGCGAAAGCGCCACAGAGAGCTTCACGGTCACCGTTACCGACGGTGTCAATAGCACCACCACCACGGTGACAGTCAATGTGCAAGGCACCAACGATGCTCCAAACCTTTCTTTATCCACCGATACCTCCAGCGTGCGCGAAGATAGTACGCAGTCCAGCGTCACAGGCTCATGGAATGTGGATGATGCCGATGGCGATGGGCAATGGCAAAGCCTTAGCGTAAAAGATTCGGGCACCCAAAGTATCATGGCCGGAGAAGATGGCTCCATTACCATGGACGGCCTTTATGGAAAGCTAACCATTCATGGTGATGGTACCTATGAATACACTTTATATACTGAAGCCGATGGAGATAAATACAGTAGGCTTGATGCGCTGAACACTGGAGAAACGGCGCAAGAAGAGTTCACCATTGTTACCACAGATAAGCATGGTGCCACTTCAGAAGTTCCCTTGGAAATCGAAGTGCAAGGTTCTGCTGACATCACCTTTGATACCAATGATAGCGTGCAAGAAGGATCTGCCAGTACCGGAGAGCAAGCTCTTGATGTGGGCTTGACCGGTGCCTTAAGCACCATTGTGGTGGGTGAAGGAGATTCTGCCATCACCATCATCGTGGATGGCGCAGGCAATGCCGAAGATACTCTTATCGAAGGCACCTATGGCTCCTTGGTTTTAACGGTGAAAGATGGCAATATTTCTTATGAATACACTTCTCAGACCGACGGCGTTCAACATGGCGGTGTGACACCTGAGGACAGTTTTACTCTCACGGTGACAGGGCCTTCGGGCGACAGCTCCACAGGTTCCATAGATATTACCATTACTGACACAGGGCCGCAGGCTGTGGCAGACGTTACCTCTGTGTACGAAGGGGCAATCGTTACAGGTAATATACTGACCAATGACAACAATGGTGCCGATGGTCAAAGTCAAGTCATATCGGTGGTGGGAAATTCCGATTGGACTTCCAGCACAAATGCAGAAAATGGTAGTACCACACTCACCTCTAAGTATGGTACTTTAACGGTGAATCCAGATGGTTCGTATAGTTTTTCCTCTTCGCCCAATAGTGTAGATGACAGCACAGAAAATTTTGTCTTCACATACACCGTTACCGATGCCGATGGCAGTACATCTGAAGCAACGCTGACCATAAATCCTGATGCTGCCGAAGTTCCTTCCGCTGCTCAAACTACCATTGTTGTGGATGAAAGCGGATTGGCACAAGGCACAGAAAGCGAAGCCACTTCTGAAGTTGTCACATGGCAGCCGGAAGGTTTCACCGTGGTGGGGCATGGTGAGTATGATACAACTCTCTATGATGTGAGCATTGTTGAAGGAAATTTAATAGTTACTCTTAAAGATACTGTGCAACATGGTGATAAGCGTAATCCCGATGACTCTTTCTCCGGCGGTGCCATTACGGTCAAAGTGAAAGATGAGTATGGTAATGAATTTGAAATGAATGTAAATGTTACCATTAAGGACGACGGCCCCGTGCTTGAGAGCGGCGAGCCCACAGATATTGAAGGGCATACTCATAGTGAGGCCGATGTTGTGGAAAACATGGCCACGGCAGACGTTGTGATAGACTTTGGCGCCGATGGTCCTGGCACCATCACCATGCCTTCCAGCACTGGCGGTACCATGCCCATGGGAGTTTCATGGAATGAAGAGAATGGCCAATGGGAGTCATTGGATCCTTCCAATGAAGTAGTATATTTTGAATATAATGATGGGCAATATATCATAACCATGGGTGATGTGGTTATGACCAGCACAGATAATACCAACTGGACAGTGAGCTATGAGGTTAATGGGCGTGATGAGGCCAAAATAACTTTCTCTGACAGCGATGGAGATTCGGTTACCCATACGGTGACGGCCACTGCCCCCCTTGAATTTTCTGCCGACAATGGCACTGGTATACTCACCACCTACGATGCAGCTGTAGAAGGTGTGCAAAGCAGTGATCTGGTACCGGAGGAAGCCACCAATATGGCTTCAGGAAGTTTATCTTTTTTCAGTAACTATGGCGTGAATAGCTTTACCCTTGGTAGTGGCGACAATGCCGTAACCTTCACCATCAATGAAGACGGCTCCATCATCGGCCATAATATACACGGAGAAGAAGTTTCCACGGTGGAAGGTAGTCATGGGCATTTACAAAATGTAACATGCACACAAAATTCCGCCGATGGAACATATGAAATTACGTACGAATATGTGCAAACGGAAACATCTTCTGAGCATGATAAGAATATTGCAGAGGATAGTTATGCAAGTGATATTGTAGCCGGAGACAGCTTTTATTTAAATATTACGGATAATTCCGGCAATACCATGTCGCAAGAAAATGCCATTACCACGCAATATGTGGATGATGTCATAACGTTAGATTTTGATTCTGGCACCGACACAGAGCAAAATATTTATACTGAATATGAAGTGACCTATGCTTTTTTCGATAGAAATGGTAATCCTGTTCTTAAAAATGGTGAAAACATTCATGGCCCCGATGAATTCCCACCATGGGGTGGTACCATTGAAGTGCTTACCTATAGACCTGTAGAAAATTCACAAGTAACGAGTTCTAAGACCTTTAACGCTGAAATTGCTGCCGATGGCACATCTGGTGTTGGTGGAGATGTGGACGTTAAGGGTGCCGATGGTGTGGCGGCATTTAGTATAGAGTTTTTGTATATGCCCATCAAGGGGACGTCAAAATTCGTCGAAATTGATGGTAAGCCTGTGGGTATAACGAGCGTGAAGGATAGTTTAGGTAAAGTTACTTATACAGCTGAGATGGATGGCGAAACATATTTTACTTTGACCTATGACCCGAAGAGTGGGCAGTGGGATTATGAGCAGCTTAAAAACTTTGAAAGCGATCTTGCGTTAAAGTTTACTGCCACTGATGGAGATGGCGATACAACTGTGGAGTATGGTATCATTGAAAACAATCCTAAGTTTGTGGGCTTTGATCTTTCTCAGTCAGATATACAGGTTAATGTGGATGAAGCGTATTTGAGTGCAGGTACAGAGGCTGGTGAAGGAGATGTTACACAGCAAGGGCACATACAGCTCAAAGGTGATGTCGTAAAATTCATTGAAATTGGAGAGGAAAAGTTCACTTTACAAGATGGCGAATGGCTTACGGAAAGTGGGCAAAACTCTGTCACTGTGGGACATGGCAGTGTGAGTATTACCGATGTTAGTACTGATCCCATCACCGGTGAACAAAAAATTATTTATGAGTACACCTTAGAGAACGCTGTGGACAGCGGTGATAAGGCAGAAAGCACAGCGCATGACGAAAGCTTTACTGTCACTGTGGGGGCTGCCAATGGCACCGAGGCCAGCACCACCGTCAACGTGGATATTAGGGATGATGCACCGCAGCCTCATGATGATGTCGTGCTATCTGCCTCAGAAGGGGAGTCAGCCAGAAATATTTTTGTTATGGAATTTGGCGCAGACTACACCGCCGGTGCTAGCATCACAGTGAACGTGAATGGTGTTGATGTTACAGCCACTTGGAATGGCAGTTATTGGGAAGGTGCAGACGCCACAGTAGATGGCGGTACTACGATTCTAACTTTTGGAAATATGACGCTATTTACCACCAATAATGAAGATTGGATGGTGAATGTGGATCCCAATGGTGATGCTAGTTCTCAATCCCATGAGATTATTATACGCGATGCCGATGGTGATAGCAGTACTGTGAATGTGAATACGCAATGGACCCCCAATGATTCAGGATTTGGTGACCCAGAGCTACTGAGTGACATGGGCCATATGTCCATGCCTGTGGCGAGTAGAATGGCAGATATGCCTGTAAATGCCGATGCCTCCAGCGATTCCGGCTCTCATGCAGGACATGAGGATAATGAAAACAGTGCATCCAATACTGAAAATCTAGCCACCACTAAGCAAAGTCATACCGATGGCTATGATAACCCGTATGGTGATGATGGTGATGATATTTTCAGTGGCCTTGGTGATGGCAAAGAAAATATCTATGGTAGTAGTGGCGACGACATCATTGCGATTGAAAGTTTAGATATTGGCGATGTTTTACATGTGGATGGCGGCGAAGGTAATGATGTGTTACTTACCACTGCTGAGAGCATCCATGCTGTTAAAGATAAGCTTGCCAGTGGTCAAATGGAAAACGTGGAAGTTTTTGTTTTTGGTCAAGCAGAAGGCGATAGCGCTCAGGAAGTTGTGAAAAACTTAAATATAAATGATACCAATCGCTGGACCGAAAGCGCTGATTCCGGTGTGGATGGCTTTAAAGAGCTTTCAGACGATAATGGTATAACCATCTTGGTGGCAAAACATCAATTGGAAAGCGGTATCTAGAACAACATACTTTATATATAAAATTCCTCTGTGCTTGTCTTATTGAAAATACGGCAAACACGGAGGATTTTTTATTCAGGCAGGGGAGCGTGCATGCTTTTGTCATAGTAAAATAATATGTTTTACGTTTTGTCTTTTTTATGCCTTGCCAGAGAGTTTTTTTTGATTTATGTGAAAAACAAATTGTATAAGCTTCTGTGCTACTAGATTTTTTGTGTCTTTAACAGGAAAAGTTAACATACACATAACAGAACGCTTTTTTTTGATGAATTATACGGAACAAGACTATGTTACAAGTGCAAATTACAGATTTGGTTGAAGGTATTTCTCGAGCATTGGACTCCATGACCACAGATTTAGCAAATCATCACAGACGTACAGCCATTATCGCCTTACGTCTTGCAGAAACGCAAAATTTCTCTTCTACAACCTGTCGATATATCCGCAATGCAGCTTTGCTTCACGATATTGGGGCATTATTGTTGCGCCGCGATATTACCATCAAAGATATAGAAAAAAATTTATTTCAGCATGCGGTGGCGGGGTGGACATTATTAAGTCATTGCAAAATATTGGCACCCATTGCCAATATGGTTTTATATCATCATACCCCGTGGCATCAGCATAGTTCCATGCCACAAGACAGACATGAAGATGCGCGCTATGGTGCCTTAATAAATCTTGCAGATACAGTGGATATTTTATTACGCCGTAATAAAGACTTTGCTTCTGTATTACAGATGGTTAAGGGTATGCCCGAAGGCACTTTTGTACCGGAAGATGTGGAGTCTTTGGCGCATATTTTTGCTCAAGATGATTTTATGGAATATTTTAGACGTGGTTTCCCCAAACCGCGTGTACCATTCACTCCACGTTTTTTAAATACGCAAGAAATCATCGAGTTCTCTTCTATTTTTTCTTATGTCATTGACTCAAGAAGTCCCAGCACAGCCACACATACGGTGGGAGTTGCAGAGCAAAGCCGCGCTTTGTACGAGCTTACGGGAGCAGATGAAGATGCGGTGAATGATTTGTATGTGGCCGGCCTGCTGCATGATATTGGTAAAATTGGTGTGCCTGTACAATTCATTGAAAAAAACGGCAAATTAAGTCCCGACGAATATGCCATAGTGCAGCAACATGCACGTATTTCAAAACAAATACTCATGCCCATTCCAGGGCTTGAAAAAGTGGGGCTATGGGCTTCGTCGCACCATGAACGACTTGATGGTAAAGGCTATCCCAGCGGGCTTGAAGCCACGGATTTACCTTTAGAAGCGCGTGTCATTGCCGTGGCAGATGTGCTTACAGCTCTCACAGAAGATCGTCCTTATCGTGCTGGTCTTCCAGTGGAAAAGGCTTTTGAAATATTACATTCCATGGTGCAGAGCGGCGCGTTAGATGGAGAGCTTGTTGCTTTGGCCCATGATCATGTAGATGTGCTTGATGCACGCCGCCGCCATGCACAAAATACTGCTGCTGAACGTTTTCAATGTGGCCGAGGGGAAATTAAGCAAGATATTTTTGATAGCTTTCATAAATATGGTGAAAATCTTTTAGGTGTGGATGTGTACTTTAAAGAAGGTATTCCGGACGAACCCGCATGGAAAGGTATGGCAGATTAAAGATATCGTGCACCAATCCTTAAACGTACATCAGAAAATATATTATCTAAAAATTAAAACCTCTGCACAGTAAGTAAAATGTGTGTAGAGGGTTTTAGAAGTGGAAAATTTCAAATACTTTTACAAAGGAGTAGCCTTTCTGAGGTCGTAGGTTTTTTATGCTGATCTTTGAAATGGGTGTCTTACGGATAGGTTTTGTAAGGTATGCGGATGGCTAGGCCACTTTCATCCCATGTGTATTTAAGATTTCGTAATAAGGGCTTTTTTTGGCTAGCATTTAAGAGCATGGTGGCCACAGCATTACCCATGGCCTGAGCATCTTGTAAGACTGTACCATGCATGGAGCCTGCCCTGATGGCAGATCGAGCTTTTTCAATGGCATCCACGCCCACCACGGGGATATAGGTGCCGCCTTCTTTATTAAAACCATACTCGTTAAGTGCTAAAATGGCTCCTATGGCCATATCGTCATTGTTGGAAATGATAAAATCTACCTCATCCTTAAAGCTCTCGAAAATAAGTTTGGTGGAACCATAGGCGCATGTGGCATCCCAATCACAAATGAGTGTATCGCCAATTTGCTGCATGTTTATACCTAGCTCACGAGCCCTTTGCACACTGGAACGAGTACGAAAGAGGGCTTCTGGGTTGTCTAATCCACCTTGGTACATAATAAAATGGCAAGTTCCATCTTTATTTCTGTCAAATTCTGGATGCGTTTTCCAAAGATTTGCAATGATTTCTCCTTGCAGGAGTCCGGCTTGTATAGGTTCTGTCCCCACGTAGCGCGCTTGTGGATATGCTTTAAGAATGTTTAAGTTAGGCTCTTTATTAAAGAAAATAACAGGAATGTTTTTCTTTTGTACAATATTTAGAATTTTTTGACTTTCCTTTATATCCACAAGGTTAATGGCCACAGCGTCCACATGTTGTGATAAAAAGGTATTGAGTTGTTCTGTTTGGGTGTTTTGTTCGTTTTTGGCATCAAAAGTTGTAAAAATAGCCTTGTTTTCCAATGCGCTTTCTATGGCTTCACTCACAGAGTGTATGTACACATCATCAAGCTTAAATATGAAAATACCAATATTTGCTTTGCTTGTAGAATCTTTTTCTTGCGCATGGGAAGCGTGTATGGGCATGACGCAAAGAAAAAGGAAGGAAAGTAGGCTGATTATATACGTATTAAGGAACATATCTTCTCCTCAAATGATGCATTTATATGATGAGTTATGATGTAAAAGCTGTACCCCAAGTGTGTAATGCGTTGTACAATTCTTTAATATCAATAGGCTTTGTAATGTGCGCGTTCATGCCGGCTTCCAAGCTTTTTTCCTTATCACCGGTCATGGCATGGGCTGTCATGGCAACGATGGGAATGTCTTTTGCTCGCGGGTGCTTACTGGCGCGTATGTTTTTTGCGGCGGTTATGCCATCCATGACGGGCATTTGGATATCCATAAGGATAAGGTCAAAACTTCCTAGCTCAAAAGAACCCACAGCTTCTGCGCCATTGACGGCAAGGGTAACTGTACATCCCATATCTTTAAGCACTTCAAGGGCTATCTCTTGGTTGATTTCATTGTCTTCTACCAAAAGTATATTAAGAGGCGGTAATTCTTGGGTATTGTTTTGTATTTGTCCGGGGTTTTCAAGGTGCTTCTCTTCGCCTTCTTTTGCTTGCATGGTAAAGGTGAATGTGCTTCCCTGATGCCATACGCTTTCCACCCAGATGTTTCCGCCAAGTAACTGTACTAAGCTTTTGCTAATGGTAAGTCCAAGGCCAGTGCCCCCGTATTGTCTTGTGGTGGTTCCATCGGCTTGAGAGAAGGATTCAAATATCTTATCAATATTTTCCGGAGCAATGCCAATGCCTGTGTCGCTGATGGCCACACGAAGCATAAGTTCCGCCCCCTTTTGCTCTTCCACACTAATGTGCATGGCCACGGCTCCTTTGGGGGTAAACTTAATGGCATTGGAACACAGGTTAATGCAAATTTGAGCAAAACGCAGTGGATCACCCTGAATGATATCTGGTACGGCAGTATCCACGGTGAAGTCTAAGGAAAGCCCTTTAGAGTCACATTTTTCTTGTAGCATATCGCGCATGGAAGAGAGCACGCCAGAAATACGAAACGTGGTGTAATTAATATCTAGCTTTTGCGCTTCGATTTTGGAAAAATCTAAAATATCGTTGATTACGCCAAGTAATGTTTTGGCCGCTGTGTCTATTCGCAATAAGTATTCTTTTTGCTTTTCGTTGGGATTGGCCTGTAAGGCAAGATGTGTCATGCCAAGAATGCCATTCATGGGCGTACGTATTTCGTGACTCATACAGGCTAAAAAGTCGCTCTTGGCTTTGGTGGCGGCTTCTGAACGTAGTACCATGTCCTTTAATTTACTTACCATTGTTTCAAGACTGTTGGCAAGGTGTCCCAACTCATCTTTGCGTTTGGTAGGAATGGTAACATCGTCCCTTCCTTCGGTAACAGCTTTGGCAAATCGACTTAATAGGGAAAGCTCGCGTGTGATGGGGATGGTTATATAAAACAGGAATATCATGACCACAAACACTGCCAAAATATTGGTGACAATGGCGGTATTGCGCAGAATATTGGCGGGTGTAGACATATAAGAATCTGCCGCAAGGCTTATGGCATAAATATCCGTTTGTGGGATGTGGTAATAGCCCATGGTATACGTTTTTTCATCCACACGAATATGAAGTACGCCTGAAGGATTTTTCTTCATCTCTTTGATCCATGGTCCTTGTAGCAAATTGATTTTGCTATGTCCGACTATGGTAGTGGCGGTATCTCCTTGGATGGCAAGAATATGGGGGGAAACGTTTTCATGTGCGGTACTTTGCAAGGCTGAGTTGGCAATTTTTTCGATATGCAAAGAGCTGGTTAAAGCTCCGCTATGACCATTGTACACAAGCTCAAGGAAAATGGGAACTAAGGTTCTTTTGAGTTGGGTATTATACTCTGTCGCGCCCACAAAAAAACCGCTTTGCTGCATGGCTTTCTTGAAATGAACACTTTCTTTGCCTCTAGTTAAATCTTTCGCACTTGGTCGTGTGCCCAAAATGAATTGCCCAGATCTATCCACAATATAAAAGGCATTATAATAACCATAAGATAGGAGTAATCTTTGGAAAAATGCTGTGAGAGCCATGCGTTTGGTCATGTGTGAACCATCTTCTTTATGGGCTGGCGGCATTTCTACAGCTTGTAAAACGCCGGGAAAAGATGCCACCATAACCATATCACGTCCTGCTTGATGGATGCGTGTGGAGATATTTTCACCAATGTTTTGCGCAATGCCTTCAAGATGGCTGTCTTTAACCGACTGTACAACCCCAGTAAAACTATAAAGTGTAAATACAGTGGAAATGGTAAAAGTAATCACCACTATAATAACAATGGAGAGGGGAAGTTTTACTTTTAAACTTGTAGCAGAATTGGTAAATATATTCATATGACTACTTTATATGAAAAAGGGTGCTAAGGAAAAGTTTAAAAAATAGTGAAAAAGATGGCTGTCTTTATACTTTATGGACAGCTCATCGTATTTTGAGGGCGCAAGTTAAGGTACGGAGAAATCCGTCCATTCCTATATAAATATAGTTAATGTATTTAAAATGTCAAATTTATCTAAAAAAAAGGCTCTATTTATTGCTTTTTTGTCTGCGTGACACCACAACCATCCTTTTAGAAACGTATTTGCGGATAAAGGGTGGTTGTGGTGTAGAAGCATTTTATCTAATCTGTCGTATGTCGCATACTCAAGGTAATACGCCCGCGCTTGCGGTCCACTTCAAGCACATGAACTTGCACCTTTTGCCCAGCGCTGACCACCTCGTGGGGATTTTTAACAAAACTTTCGGCCAGTTGGCTAATATGTACAAGGCCATCTCTATGTACGCCAATATCCACAAAGGCGCCAAATTGTGTCACGTTGGTGACTACCCCCTGTAAATTCATACCATTTTGTAAATGCTCTATGGAGGTAATACCTTCGGCAAAGGTAAAGTGTTCAAAGGCTGGACGCGGATCACGTCCGGGTTTGCTAAGCTCTTGTATAATGTCATGCAAGGTTGGTAAACCAATGTTTTCGTCTACATAGCGTGAAAGTTCAATGCGTTGGCGAGATTGTTCTTGGCGTAATAACTCTGTCACGGTACATTGGGCATCTTTTGCCATGCGCTTTACGAGAGTATAGCGTTCTGGGTGCACGGCACTGCTGTCCAAAGGTTCTTGCCCGTGGGGGATTCGTAAAAAGCCAGCGGCAAGTTCAAAGGCCTTAGGCCCTAAACGCGGCACTTTTAGTAGATCTTTTCTGGTAGTAAAGGCGCCATGTTCATTGCGCCATGTGATGATATTTTTGGCCAGAGCAGGGCCTATGCCAGATACATAGCTCAATAGCTCCACACTGGCTGTATTCAGATCCACTCCCACGGCATGCACGCAAGAAGAAACAACTTCGCCCAGTGCTTCTTGGAGGGATGCTTGATTCACATCGTGTTGATACTGTCCCACACCGAGGGAGGCTGGGGTTACCTTCACTAATTCTGCCAAAGGATCCATAAGGCGTCGCCCAATGGATACAGCTCCACGTACAGTGATGTCGTGATCGGGGAATTCTCTACGAGCCACTTCTGATGCTGAATAGACTGAAGCCCCTCGTTCATCCACCAAGATAATGCTTATGTGTGGGGGGAGTTGTAGTTCTTTCACAAAAGCTTCCGTTTCTCGACCTGCGGTGCCATTCCCCACAGCTATGGCTTCTATGGTAAACTTTTCACAGAGTTGACGTATCTTCTCTCCGGCTTTATGGCTTTGATCTTGGCCGGTGAGGGGGTAAATGACCTCGTGATGCAAAAGGTTACCGTGGGCATCAAGGCACACTAATTTGGCTCCCGTGCGCCAGCCAGGGTCTAAAGCCAGCATTTTCTTGGGGCCCAAAGGGGAGGCCAAAAGTAATTTGCGTAAATTGGCAGTGAAAACGGCAATGGCTTCTTTTTCAGCCCGTTGGCGCAAAGCTGCACGGAATTCATTTTCAAGGGAAGGAGCCAAAAGTCGTTGCCAGGCATCTTTAATGGCAAGGCGCACCTGTTCTGCAGCGGCATGTGATGTAGAAGTAATCCATTGCTTTTCGAGAAGAGCAATGGCTTGCATTTCATCGGGCCGCACTTGTATGCTTAAAAATCCTTCGCGTTCGCCGCGTAGAGCTGCCAAAAGTCTATGAGCTGGCATGGACGAAGCTTGTTCTTGGCGGTCAAAATAATCTTGGTAGGTGCTACCTTCTTCTTCTTTTGCCTTACATACTTTGGAATGTAAAATTGCTCCGCGCACAAAAAGGGCACGCAATGCGGTGCGACTTTGCCTGTGTTCTGCCATGTGCTCTGCTAAAATATCTCGTGCTCCGGCAAGAGCACTTGCCACATCCGGTACAGCCAAGGCGGGGTTTTCGTGCTCTTTAATGAAGCTTTGTGCCAAGAGTTGCAGGGATTGTGTTTCCTGAGTGCTGGCTTCTTGTTTCAGTAAAGCTGTGGCCAAGGGGGCAAGGCCGCGCTCTTTGGCCTTGGCTGCCCTTGTGACGCGTTTGGGACGGTAAGGCAAGTAGATATCTTCTAAAATACTTAAGCTTGTGGCTTGGAGTAAGGCAGTATGTAGCTCTGAAGTTAATTGCTCACGTTCTTCAAGGGCTGAGATGATGGCAGTGCGCCGAGCATCAAGAGCGCGTAAACGTTCAAGGCTGTCGCGTAATTGAGCCAAAGCCACTTCATCAAGGCCACCGGTCTTTTCTTTACGGTAGCGTGCCAAAAAGGGGATGGTGGCGCCTTCGTCTAAAAGGGCAATGGTGTTGAGGATGGTTTGCTCTGTTAACGAGAGTTCTTTGGCAAGGCGCTGAGCGAGAGATGCAGTCATGATGGCCTCAAATGGAGAAGTTAGGGTTAGCGGTACGGGAAAGGATAAAGTGTTTTTATGGTAGTGAGCAAAATATTTACCATGGCATGACACTTTTATGTCTTCGTATGATGTGTGCCATTGAAGGTTACAGATTTGGTATACGCAACAATGGGCTAGGCCACAAATAAAATTTATGCACAAAAGGGAATTCATGCATTGTCTGCCTGTGGGCTTTGGCGTATACTTAGCCCATGTTAACAATAAAATGTTCGGCGTGTCGCCGTAAATTATGGAAGTACAATAAGCTTGGTCACGGAGAAGTTTTACGTTGCCATAAAGAGCGCATTAGTAAAATGTATGACGTGAAAGAGCAAGATGGCAAAGTTTGGTGCCTTTGCGGTAAGCCCATTGGCATTGATAAAGGGTCTTTTTTCAGTATGGTGAAAGGGCACTTCACCTATGCCGGCACCAAGGTAAATAAGCTGTAGCTTATCCATATTTGAACAGCCCGTGATGTATGAAGAAAGTTTTTAGCAAAATTTTCTTAGTAGCCTGTTAGATGTATTTTTTCACTGAGACCGTGGAGTATGAGGGGATATATGTCGCGAAATTTTCTTTCTTTGCATTCGTATTTTGAAGATGGCATCATAATGGGGCGTAAACAGGCCAATATGGGTTTTATAAATGCGCTTTTTAGAAAAGATCCTTTTCAGATGTATCATTTTTTTGTGGATAATCCTCAAAGTCTTGTGCAAAGATGGAAAGAAGAATCTGCAGCTCAGCCTCTTTTGAAGCGCGGAGTTTTGCATGCTTTTCCGCGAACTCATTTGGAAAAACGTTTAAAAATTGTTCCGTATTCAGTTTGTCACTTGTCTGATCCCATGACGGAATTTGCTGCCATGTGTTATGCGCGTAATGTTTTTTCTGCTAAGCTTTTTCCCATCACCGCTGTAAATCATACTATTAGCTATGTGGAGTATGCCGCGCCCACGTTGGGACATATTTGGCCAGGATGTAGTCCTCGCGATGGTATTGGGTGTACTTCGGTTGCCAGTAAAGCCATCATGGAAGCTTGGTATGCCCATGCTCGGCAAGCGCATTCTATACCCGACCAATGGCGTCAACCGCAATTGGATATTATTCCCCTTGGTGTGCCAGATCCTGAGCTTGGGCAGAACGATGCTCAAACTACGGAAGCGTATCGAAATGAGTTGCGAGAAAAGTTTGGCGTGGCACCTGAAACCGTGTTTTTGCTTTTATATGGCCGCATAAGCATTGTGGATAAAATGGATGTACGACCTTTATTCCTCGCTTTGCGTCGCTTGCGCACAAAGCATCCACAGCTTCCTTTCTTTTTATGTATTGCCGGATCCATGGACGGAGACGATGGGCTAGAGAAACAACTGCACGCTTTGGCAAAAACGTGGAATATTTCCTTTGCGTTGATGCCTAATCCCACTCGGAAGGATAAAAAATATCTTTTTGCTGCAGCTGATATTTTTGTTTCGCCTGTGGATAATATTCAAGAAACGTTTGGCCTCACTCTTGTGGAAGCTGCTCAATCGGCTTTGCCTGTCATTGCAAGCGATTGGGATGGCTATAGAGATATTATTGTGCAGGGCGAAACAGGTATTTTGGTACCCACCCATGCACCCACAGATACTCCTAATCTGGATGCTCTAGCTGGAGTGTTATTTAATAAAATACATCAGCTTTTTCGCAGTCAACAAACTTCCTTGCATGTACCATCGCTTGAAAACGCTTTATATACGCTCATAAGTGATGGTGCCTTACGTCGTAGTATGGGGCAAAAAGCCAAGGAGCGTGCTGCGCGTTTATATACTTTTGATACAGTGGTGGAAGGTTGGCTTAATTTTTGGCAAAAGTTAGAAAATGTTCCCATAAGCCTGGAGGAAGAGAGTCTCATACGGCAAGCAAAACACCCCTATGCGCTGGACTTTGGCAAAGTGTTTTCTGTATATGCCAGTCATAGCTTACAGCCTGAGACAATGTTACACTGCACAGATTTGGGGCAAGCCTGTCTTCGTAAAGAAATGCCTTGGAATAATTATTGTTTAGCAGCGGTTTCCATGGTGGAAAGTTTGATTCATAAACTCTTGGGATGTTGTTTAACGCCATGCAGTGTGGCTGAGCTTGTGGCGATGGCGCAAGGAACACCGTGGGGTAAAGCCCATACACAAGAAGTGCTGTTGGCCCACATTCATTGGCTGTTAAAGCAAGATCTTGTGGAGTGTGTTTTGGCGTAAGTTATGTATGAGAAAGTGTTCTATTGCGCTAGTATACTTCTTTTTATTTAGGGCTATTGGTATGGGGGTAAGGTTATGACACATCATATACTTTGCGCAGATGTGGGAGGAACTCACAGCCGTTTTGCCCATTTTACGGTGGACGGAAAAGAAAGCTTTTTATGTCGACAGTATGCGTGTCTCACGGCCCATATACGCAATACACAGGATGCTTTGGAAGCCATGCGCTTTGGTACAGGGTTGGAGGTGGAAAAAGCTAGAATACAGGTATGGGGTGTGGCGGCCATCATTTTGCATAATGGTCTTGAAGCGCAGATGACCAATACTTCTTTACGGCTTAATTTTACGCCGTATTCGTGGATAAAAAACGGAGAAAATTTTTTTCTGCTCAATGATTTTGCTTTGCAGGCTTGGGCATCGCTGGCACAAGAAGTACCTGTATTGCCACTGCCATGGTCGGCATGGACAGAACATCCGGATAGGGTGCGTCATGGGGCGCAAACACATGGCGTTTTAGGGGCGGGAACCGGTCTTGGGGCGGCGGCATTGGTGCCATATGGGGTTCAAGGCTGGAGCTTATTGTCTTCAGAAGCAGGGCATATGGACATGCCTTTTCATGGAAAGGAAGAGGAAGAATTTGCGCGTTTTGCTAAACAGTATTTACAGCAAAATCGATTAAGTGCTGAAGATGTGCTTTGTGCGCGCGCTTTAAGTTTGCTTTATGCCTATGAGCATGGGGAAGATGTGGAACCGGCACAGGCCGCGGCATCATTGTGGGGAAAAGTTCAAATGCCTCGTAAAGAAAGTCTTTCTTTACGGCTTTATGCACGTTTTTTAGGACGTTTTTGCAGACAATGGGCTTTAAGTACTTTTTGCACAGGAGGCTTGTACCTTGGCGGAGGTGTTCTTTTGAAAAACCCTGCCATTGTACAAAGTGAGAGCTTTCGGGAGGAATTTTTCCATGGCCCTTCGTGCATGCAAGATGTTTTGTGCGCCATTCCTTTGGGGCTCATGCAGCATGATATGGCGAGTTTATGGGGAGCTGTACAATTTGCCAAAAATCATATTGGCGCATAATGTTTCGTTATATAAAAAATATCCCCTGTAAACTGATGCTTGCAGGGGATACTTTTTATAAGAATCGATAGTGTTTTTTCAATGAATTGTTTTTTATGCCCAAAGTACCAAACGTGTATCCAATGGAGAAAATAAATCAATATCAAAGGGCACAATACGCACCCCATAGGAGTGATGCCCATTTTCTGTGATGGTAAATTCTCCCGTAAAGAGTATATGCCCATCCTCTAGATGTTCTTTAAATTTAAGAGGATGAATTTGGGGTTTTTCCACAAAGTCATGCTGTTCACTGCGGCCCACCACATACTCAACGCGTAAGGAGTGTGGATCCATTTCACAAGGGTTCACGGTGACCAAGATGCGTATTTTTTGTCCCACATAGAGGGTGTCATTGTCTACGCCTTCAAAGGTAACTTCATCAATGCTAACACAAGGGAAGGCGCCAGTCACAGTTTGTTTCCATGCGGCAAGACGCCTTGCCATGGCAAAATCTTCATCAAAAACATTATTTTTACGAGCTGCCGTGGGTATATAATAATCGCGCATATAATCATTAACCATACGATGAGAGCTAAACTGCGCGGTCAAGGTGCGCATGGCATGGCGTGACATATGTAACCATTGCTCCGGTAAGTTGTTTGCATTGCGTTCAAAGTATAAGGGCACCACTTCTTTTTCCAAGGTACTGTAGAGGGAATCTGCATCGGTGGAGTCGGCTTGCGTATCAATGTCACGCAGGTGAGAAATAACAGGTCCTATGGTCCAACCATTGGGTTTGGAATAGCCTTCGCACCACCAACCATCAGAAATGCTAAGATTAAGTCCGCCATTGACTGAAGGTTTCATGCCGCTGGTGCCGCTGGCTTCATTGGGGCGACACGGTGTATTTAACCAAACGTCACAACCGCGGGTAAGTAAACGAGATACAGATAGACTGTAATTTTCCATGAAATACACATGACCTACAAAGCGGTCATCCACGGTGTATTTCACTATTTGCCGTAAAATATCAATGCCTTGTTGGTCTGCAGGGTGTGCTTTTCCTGCAAAGATAAAGATTATGGGGCGCTTGGTATCACTTAGCAAGCGTTGTAAACGCTCCACATCGGCAAAAAGTAAATGGGCTCGTTTGTACGGTGCAAATCGACGTGCAAAGCCAATGATTAAAGCGTCGGGATTGGTGAGACCCGCGCGCATTTTTTGTTGTGTTTCGGGTGCCACGTCAAGGGTTTTGAAAAAGCTTTCTAGACCATTGTCCACGGCACGGAGTAAGTTGCTTTTTTCTGTACGGCGTATATCCCAAATCTTTTGTCCATCAATGGAGTAAACCTTGTCCCAGTTTTCGTGCTGTGGGGGTAAATCTAGCCATTGTGGGTCTACGCTTGTATGTAAAAGAGCTCGCATGGGCGCAGAAACATAAGAACTCACGTGTACACCATTGGTGACAGATTTGATGGGAACTTCTGTATGGGAATATCCCTTCCAAGCCGCTTGCCACATGCCGCGTGATACATCTCCGTGTAAGCGGCTTACA
Source organism: uncultured Desulfovibrionaceae bacterium (assembly GCA_964370835.1). Taxonomy (GTDB): domain Bacteria; phylum Desulfobacterota; class Desulfovibrionia; order Desulfovibrionales; family Desulfovibrionaceae; genus CAYJAD01. The sequence goes on along the minus strand of CAYJLO010000001.1, from coordinate 46,428 downwards.
CCATTGGATTTAAGCGAGTAGTTTAGTGCTAATACGGTCATTTCAAACATATTGCGGTTTGACCCAACAATGCGCCCCATATTGAGGAAGTCTTCCATGGATAAGCCCACACTGTGTGCATAAGCCGTAAAATAGCGTTCCATAAGGTCAGGAGAAAAGCGCTCATTGCCAGCATCCACAGGGGTGTGTGTGGTGAAAATGCAAGAAGCGCGCACGGCTTCACAAGCCACTTCAAAACTGAGCCCTTTATGTATAAACTCTTTTACACGCTCAAGAATAAGGAAAGCAGAATGACCTTCATTCATGTGAAAAACAGCGGGGGTGATGTTGAGTTGTTGCAAAAGACGCACCCCTCCCATGCCCAAAAGCATTTCTTGGCGTAGACGGCAATCACGATCGGCCACATAGAGCTGCGCTGTGGTTTTGCGATCATCGGGGGTATTGTTGGCTAAATCCGTGTCCAGCAGATAGAGCTTTATGCGTCCCACGTGTACAACCCACACGGCGGCGTGCAATGTACGCCCCGGTAAGTCCAACGTGATTTCTAAAGCTTCTCCATCACTCTTAAGTACGCGCTCCACAGCCATGGAGGCAAAGTCATTTTCAGTGTAAATGGCTAATTGTCCACCATCGGGGGTGAGCTTTTGTCGGAAGTATCCATTTTTATAGAGAAGTCCCACAGCCACAAGGGGGATATTTAAATCACTGGCAGATTTGAGGTGGTCTCCAGAAAGAACTCCAAGACCGCCAGAATAAATGGGTAAGCTTTCGCAAATGCCGTACTCTGTGGAAAAATACGCCACGGGATTTTTCATGGATAAAATATCTTCCACATGCTGTGGTTCTTCCTTCATGTAGGCGTGAAATTTTTCTAAAATATCATCCATTTTGTTGAGAAAATCTGTATTTTCTCCCAACTCGGCCAAGCGTACACCGGAAACACTGGCCAAAAGAGTTATGGGATTATGTTCGCAACTTTCCCACATGTCGGCATCTATACTACTAAAGAGCTCCCAGCATTCGGCCTGCCAGCACCACCACATATTGGCAGCGAGTTCGCGTAGTGGTTTTAAGCGTTCAGGCAAAAAAGAAATGGCCATGAAAGAACGTAAAATAGGCGTCACGGAAGAAGTGGCCTTGAGCACATGCTTGATATCTTCAGAAAAGCCAAAGGCTTTATTGTTACGCTCCGCAGCGTTCTTAAGAGCATGCTCATATGCCTCAAGGTAGCTGGGAAAAAACTTTTCCCATGTGGTGAACTCTGAAAGAGTTCTTGCTGCCTTACGCGAGGCTTGTAATTCTTTTTCCGTTTGGGTCATGGCCTTTAGGGTGGTGACGCGAAGGTCTTGTAGCACTTGATCATAGGATTTGTTTTGACGGGGAACCACATACACACCGTCGAGCAGGCCTTCTTTTTCTTGTATTTGACTTGTCCAAAGGCCAAAACCTGCCAAATCGGTGGTCATGGTGGGCACAGCCCAAGCGGCACTTTCTTGTGGTGTGTAGCCCCAAGGCTCGTACCAAGAAGGGAAGGCCCCAAGGTCGCATGCAGCCAGAACTTGCTCGTAGGGCAAGTTTAAAAAACCATCGTGTCCGTTTAATTGTGCAGGCACAAAAACCACTTGAATATTGTTTTCCGGCGCATTGGTAAGACCAAGACTCATGCTGGAATTGAGAATGGGGTCATTGATACTGTCATAAACGTGGTGTGAAGTTATCCAATGCTCATTGCGAGGAGGTTTTTTGTGCGTATCACCGCTGACGGCATCGGGGTTTACTCCTGTGTGACCTCCCATGACGGCGAAGAGGGCCACCACATGGGTGTCGCTACCTTGTAAAGACTCATTAAGACCTGCCAAAGCTTCCAAGAAAAGATCTAAGCCTTTATTTCTAAACTCATAACGTCCCGAAATAAGAATATAGCGTACATTTTTGGGTAAGGGGCGGCGTAAGAGTTTTTCTATGGCTCCAGTGATTTGCGCGCGTGCAGCCTGTACTTCTTGGCGTTGTTCGGCATAATTGGGGATAACACGTAAATCTAAACCGTTTACCGTGAGCACGTCGGGGGTGCGTGCCAAAAAGGCAGAAGCTTCCAAGGCGGTGATTTCGCTGACGGTGGTGAAGCAATCAGCTTCTTTGGCCGCCACTTTTTCCATGGAATATTTGGCTGTGATATTAAAATTGGCGGCTTCTTGCACGGGGTTGATTTTATTCATTTGCTTGTAAATATCACGCCCTGTACTGGCCAAAGCACGACCCAGCATGGTGGCATGGGTGGTGAAAAGTGTGCCCATGGTGGGGGCTTGGCGCTTAAGTGTAAGCAAGCCTGCGCCGCACATCCATTCGTGGAAAAGAGCCACACCTTTATGCCCTTGCGGTGCTACGGTGCTATGATAAATGGCGGCAATGATTTCGCCGCAAACGGCACTGAACATGACGGGTTCTGCATAGTCCCACCCGCCATTCATGGAATCAACGCCATAATTATTCCAAAGCTCGAAGAGTAATTGATTCACATTGAAGCGATCTTTAAAACTTACTAAAATGGTTTTTGGGCGTCCCGGTATATTCCAACGTCCCAAACGGCATTGGAAATTATTCATGGCAAGGGTGGAGCGAATTTGCTCCCAACACGGCTCATCAGTTTCTTCAAATTCGGGATTATCCCCCATATCTGGACCAAGCATGTAGTATTTATCATCAAAAAACTCTACGGCATGTAAGGCTTTACTGCTGACCACGGTATAAATGCCACCAACTTTATTGCACACTTCCCAGCTTACTTCAAAGGCGGTAGCTTGGTCCAATTGCGTATACATACATCCTCCTCAAAGTTGTATGATCTAAGTGCTTTTCTGAGGTTTCACATGTCACAACAAGCATTGCGATAAAAAACCGCAATGCTTGAAGAGATAACATTTTCATCATTTCCAAAGCTGCATTATATGTCATACAGCTGTTAAGGCAGGGGCCGTAAGTGCTTAAGGCGTAAAGAAATTCATGGGCTTAAGGAAAGGTTTTAGGCTTTACCGTCCAAGAGAGAGTGCTCAAAATCTGCTATGACGTTCATATAGTTAATATAGGCATCATAGGGTGAACCATAGGGGTTAAAGTATTTGTGTACATCTCCATCGGAAAACCACTTGGTGCACATATAGTAAAAATGGTCCGAGGTTTGTAAGCGACGCCATGTTTTCAAAATATCAGCATCCTTGGTGGCTCGAACGCTACTTTCTAGGCGATATACGGCTTCAATGGCATCATATTGCATATCATTGCCAAGCCATGCCGTTAGGTCTCTTTCTGCATCGGCCCATGATATTTCTTCTGGAATATCTAAGCGAGCCATGGGAGTAATTTTCTCCGCCGCTTCTGTGGGCGTAATAAATGAAAAATGCGGATTTTCTAGCACTTGTGCAGGTAGAGCGCGCATGAAGTTAAAAATGCCTGTTTCTTCCCACTGGTGTTCTCCAAAGGTTTCATAATCCATAAAGAGGTTAATCATTTCTCCTTGCAAGCCGGCCTTATGCACCCAATGGGAAAATTTCTCTGCTGTGAGCGGGAATTCAGGCCAACCTTGATTGGAAAAACGAAAAGCTATGTCGTCGGAAAGGCGGTAATTTTTTAATAAAAGCTTAAGGTCAAGGCAGTTGGCCGGTTGATAGACCATATTGGGGCTACGCCACCCAAGGATATGGTCAACCCCTTCGGTTAAAATGGCCTTATAACCCATATCTTCAACGATTTTGGCAATACGGTTGCTGTAAATGAGCTCAGTATTGCGGAAAACTTTGGGTTTTACTCCAAAATACCAGTCGAGCATTTCAGAATGCATTTGTATTTGTTGCTTAAACTCTTCGGGAGAGTACAGTGCTGAAAGGGAGTGGGCGTAGGTTTCTGCCAAAAGCTCCACACAATTTGTTTGTACCAATTCTTGGAAAGATTGTAAAACCTCCGGTGCCCATGTTTCCAATTGTTCCATGACGACACCAGAAAGGGAGAAAGCTATTTTAAATTTACCTTCATGTTCTTTGATAAGCTCGAGTAAAAGTTTATTCATGGGTAAATAGCATTTTCTTGCCACTTTTTGCAAAATTTCACCATTGGCTTTATCATCTTCATAAAAATGATTTTGACCCATATCAAAAACAGTATAATGGCGTAAACGGTACGGTTGGTGCACTTGAAAATAAAAACATATGGCTGACATATAAACTTCCTACCAAGTATAAAATTATTTATCCCACAAGGAAAACAAAATTTTCCTCATATGTTACCAATAAAACATGTGCTTACTGCTCTTTATGGCAGCTCTCATAAATTTGAATCAGTTTTGTGGCGGCATTTTCCCAGCGAATATGCTGTAATTCCTCGCGACATTGTTTTGTCATTTCTTCAGCAAGGCGAGGGTGAGTTAGAACGGCGCAAATTTTGTCTGCCATGGCGCGCACATCCCAAAAATCCACCTTGAGGGCATTTTGTACCACTTCTGCCACGCCAGATTGGCGCGAAATAAGTACCGGCGTGTCATAGGACATGGCTTCCAGTGGCGCAATGCCAAAGGGTTCGGAGACGCTGGGCATGACGTATAAGTCACTGATGGCGTACATTTTATCCACATCTTCGCCGCGTAAAAAACCTGTGAAGTGAAAACGGCTCCCCATGCGCATTTGCGCCACCATACGTACAATGCGTGGCAGCATATCACCGCTACCAGCCATGATAAAACGCACATTGGGCATACGTGAAAGTACCAAACGCGCCGCTTCCACAAAGTATTCCGGCCCTTTTTGGAAAGTGATGCGCCCCATGAAAAGTACGTATTTTTCATCGCTGGGATGTGTGGGCAGATTGAGATTTTTTCGTGACTCTTCACGACTGACAGCATTATGCACCACGGCAATTTTTTGCGGATCTATGCCGTAAATCTGACTAATACGAGATTTTGTGTAATGGCTCACTGTGATGATGGTGTCGGCAGCCTCAAGACCAGCGCGCTCTATGGCTGCCACTTCATGGTTTATATTGATGCCACTGCGATCGCTTTCCAAGGCGTGAATATGTACGAGCAGGGGCTTGCCCGTCACATGCTTTGCCACAATGCCAGCGGGGAAGGTCATCCAGTCATGGGCATGAATTATGTCAAAATTTTCGGTATCAAGACCCAGCACGCTTTGGCTATAACGAAATACTTCATCCATAAGCCCTTGCCCATAGCCGCCGTGCAAAGAGAGCACCGTGTCGCCTTGTTCCATATGTGTCACATTTTTTTGCGTTTTTGTGACAACATGTAAAAGTTCTTCCTGACTTTGCGGGGAAATCATGCCAGAGGCTTGTTGCATGAAAGTCATGGGCGCATTGCAAGGGTCATATAAATAGGATGTATTGCTTGCCACGCAGATATTATGAAGCTCTTCATAACTTTGCGGTGTGGCGTAGGCGTGCAAAAGTGAATTAACGGGGTGCAAACGTACATGTTTTTGCCAAACTTCTTCCACAATGGATTTACCGGTGCAAGCTGTATTCGTGGTGCAAGGGGTGGTTGCATGTGCTGGCGCCTGTATGGGACTGTCCTGCGAATGTCGTATGGTATGGACGTGCTCTTGTGTGCTCTGTTTCTGTGCCTCTTGGTGCCACGCAATGCGCGTGCCAGAGGCTTCATGCAAGGCCAAGCCTTGGGGAAGGTATATTTTGTCTTGGCCTTCCATTCGCGGAAGTACAAAGTGAATATCCATACCTTTTTCTGCCAAGGCCCGTGTCATTCCATAGCATGCTGTTCCTAGACCGCCACTCATATAGGGAGGAAACTCCCATCCAAACATTAAAATTCGCATATGAACCCTTTAATCTCGTAATCCTAAGATGCTGTTTGGAGGAAAACACTAAAAATAAATAAGCGCACTTTCCTGAATGTATAAATCTTCCCATGCGCACACAACGTCTGGTGCCACTGAGCGCAAAGTTTGTAAAAGGCGTGAAACTTCAGCCACACTCCAAGCTTGGGCTATACAACCATCGGGCACATGAGGAGGATCTGCTGAAAAAATTTCTGAAATGGAACCCACGCCAGCATCCACAAGGTGTGAGGTAAGCAACGGGGTAATGGCTTCAAGGAGCTCTCGTACGGCGGCTGGGCTGTCCCAAGCTGCGCGGATGAGGGCATCGCCATAGATTCCAAGTAGCCAAGGCCATACTATGCCCTGATGATACGCTGCGTCGCGCTGTTCAGGGCTTCCTTCATAGATGGATTGATAGCGATGGTCATGGGGGGCAAGGGTGCGTAAACCATAAGGCGTTAAGAGGGCATTGCGGCAGGTATCCACCACATCTCCCCAGAATTCTTCATCCAAGATGGCATAAGGTAAACCCACAGCGAAAAGCTGATTGGGGCGTAAAGATGTGTCCAGTTCTTGAGGTCGCCAGCAATCAGCCAAATAACCACTGTGTTTTTGTTCCACCCAAAAACGCTCTTTGAAGACAAGCCGCATTTTATCCAAAGCGCGTTGGTGACAAAGGGCATGTGGCATCTTTTCACCATAAGCCTTGGCCACTTGGCGTGCAAAGGCCAGGGCATTATACCACAGGGCGTTGATTTCCACAGGGCAGCCGTGACGCGGTGTTACGGCTTTACCGCGTACATTGGCATCCATCCACGTGAGTTGGGTGTGCTCATTGCCCACATGTAAAAAACCTTCTGCGTCGCAGTGAATATGTTCAAGGTTGCCTGAGGCGTAATTTTCTAAAATGCTTTTTATGAAGGGCCAACACTGTGTACGAAATTTTTTGGGATCAGCTGCAAAGGCTTTTTGGGCCGCCCATGTATACCAAAGGGAAGCATCGATACAATTATAGGAATGTTTACCGTCGGTGGAAAACATATTGGGAATGCGCCCATGGTCAGATTCGCTGGCTAAAGCGTGTAAAATTTCCCAGCCTTGCTCGGCATTATGCGCATCAAAGGTAAGGCCACTCAGGGCTATGCAGGTGTCTCGTCCCCATGCTTCAAACCAAGGATATCCAGCCACAATGGTTTCATTACCTGCGGGTTGGCGCACTAAAAATTGTTTTCCTATTTTTTCGAGATGATTTTGGAGCAAGGACGTTTGATCGGCTTTTTTCTCACGACGCAAAGCTTCTTCCTGCCAAAGAGCATCCAAGGGGCCAAGCTTTTCTAGCACGTCTTCAGTGGCCGCAGAAAGTACCACCGATTGGCCAAGGTCAAGTTCGATGTCAATGACACCTGGTTGAAAAAGATCTTCATGATTGGCAAAGCCGCGTTCTGCCTCCACCATATATTCGGCATTGTGATACCAGTCCGGAGAAGGATGAAAGATAAGTGGGGCGCTGCTTTGCATGAAAAACGGCGGTAAGGAATTATAGGGGCGAATGCTAAATCCTTCGCGCGCCGGCCACGTTTTAACTTGAAAATCAATATTGGTAGAGCCCAAAGAATGCATATTCCTATAGGCCAATAAAGGCTTTATGCGCAGACGAGCTTTACCCGGTAAGGATGAGGGCCCAGCGTTTTTTTCGCAGGGGAGTAAACTATAGCGTATAAGGGTAATGTGATGTTTATCCAACATCATGATTTGGCGTACAAAGTGTACATCGCCATATCTATACACAAAGGTGGGGATGGAGCCCAAGGTTACTTCGTGCAAATATTCGTGTCCACGCGGATAATATACATCGGGGTGTTTGCGACAAGAAAAAAAGGCTTCTTTATTTCCCACCAAGATGGATTCTTCCAAGGTGGAGAGTAAAACAAAGCGCCCAGGAGGATCAGCCAGAGGTACGGCTAACAGCCCGTGATATTTTCTGGTATTACAGCAGACGAGAGAACTTGACGCATAGCCACCTAAACTGTTGGTTTCTAACCATTCTCTACGTAAGGATTTGCGCAGGTTTTGACAAACAGTTTTATTGAACACAAATTGCATAATCTAATCCCTTTATAACCTATTGCGAATAATAATAAAGCAAAACCGGTAAGCATGAAAAGCACGGGAAAAATACACAATACACGCATGCATGTAGGGTGTTTAGAATGGATTTGTAAATCAGTGTACAGAATAGCAATGGCACATGAAAAAAGCAAGGCGTTGCTTGAAAAAAAGACGAAGAATACAGAAATGTAACAATCGCTGCAAAAGCTCTTGCCAATGGAGATGAAAGTGACACTTTTGTGGAAAAAAGAGGCGAATATGAAATATTAACTGCGTGTGATGTGCAAAAAAAAGCTCTTCACAGATTGCCATGAAGAGCTTTCGTAAGAAAATTTATGCTGAGATGGGAGGGTTTTCAATCCAATAAGCTATGGTTTTGTAGAGCTTTTGTGGATTGATGGGCTTGGTGGCGTGTTCATTCATGCCATGGGCAAGGCTTTTTTGTACATCTTCTTCCAATGCATGTGCAGAAAGAGCCACAATGGGAAGATTGCGGAACTTTTCTTGTTCGCGAATTTTACGTGCCGCTGTTAGTCCGTCCATGACGGGCATTTGAATGTCCATGAGCACAAGATCAAAGGATTCTTTTTCAAGCATTTCTAAAGCTTCTAGTCCATTGTTAGCAATGGAAACCTCGTAGCCCACTTGTTCTAAAATCTCTTGCGCCACCATTTGGTTGATTTCATTATCTTCCACAAGCAAGAGTTTTGCAGGAGCGCCATTCACCAAGGCATGGTTTTTTCCTTGTGTGTCATGGGTATCTTCGACAATGGGGAGGGTGGCAGTGCCGTGGAAAGTAGAACCTTTGCCAAGTTCACTCTCCACACATATTTGCCCATGCATTTTGTGTATAATCTTTTGAGTGATGACAAGCCCTAAGCCTGTACCTCCGTAAAGGCGCGTAAAAGATGTGTCCGCTTGAGAGAATGGTGAAAAAATATGGTCGACATATTCTGGAGCAATGCCTATGCCTGTATCTTTTACGAAAAAGGAGTATTGCTTTTGGGATGCGCCCACATCTTTTTCGTGGATGCACATATGTATGCCGCCGTGCGATGTGAATTTAATGGCATTATCCAAAAGATTAAAAAACACTTGCTTAAGGCGTAAAGCATCTCCTTGCACACGCTGTGAGCTAAGTGTGCTTTCAATGCGCAGCGTTAAGCCTTTTTCTGTGGCTTGTGCTGTGAAAGTTTCTTTAATGTCATGAATAACTTCTTCAAGTGAGAAAGGCTCGTCTTTGAATTCAAACTTTCCGGATTCCATGTGAGAAAAGTCCAGCATGTCATTGATAACACGTAATAAATCCTGTGCAGAATCTAAGGATTTTTGTACGTAGGAATTTTGTTCAGCTTGCAAAGAAGTTTTATTTAGCAGATGTAAAAGACCTAAAATACCATTCATGGGTGTGCGAATTTCATGACTCATATTGGCTAAAAATTCACTCTTGGCGGCGGCATTTTTTTCGGCAATATTTTTGGCTTCGTGTAAATGATCTTGTACCCGCTGTATTTCTGCCAGCATGGTCTTAAGTTTACGCAAATCACGTATATAAGTGATAACGCCGTAAGATTCTTTATAGCTAATGCGCGTTAAAATCATTTCCACAGGCAGGAAGGCGTTTTCTTTACTCTGGTGCAAGCATAAAAATTCTGTGTAGGCAGAGCCTTCACGAAGAGCTTTTTGTAAGCATGCTTTAAGAAGTTCTTCAGAGTTTTCTCCCGAAGGTTGTAGCAGTGGGTAGGTTTTGGTAAAGTTTGCTTGGAATTCTTCTTTGCTGGCAAAACCATAGAGCTTTAAGCTTTCAGAGTTACAGTCAATGAGATTTAAATTATTATCCCAAAAATGTACACCAAGAGGCATGGACTCTAACATGAGATTATTGCGTAGCTCAGCTTCTGCGGCGATTTTCTGTGACGCTTTAATTTCACGCAAATCGCGAGAGAAGGTAATAACGGCATCTTCGCCATGCAAAACAGCACCTACGCAAGTTTTATCCACAGGGACAAGCGTACCGTCGGGAAGTTGATGAGTCCATTCCACATGGCTTACACCATGGGCTAAGGCTTCATCAAATTTTTTATGTAGGGTTGGTAAACTTTCTTGGCCGTCAGGTTGGTGGGGTGGAGAAACTTCATTGAATTTCTCCATATATTCTTGTTTATCTTTAAAGCCAAAAAGGTTGATGCTGGCAACGTTACAGTCAATAAGTTTATACTCTTTATCCCAAAACGACATGCTTAAAGGCATGGCTTCCAGAACTATTTTGTTGCGAATTTCCGCTTGTGTAGCTCTGTTTTGGCTCTCTTTGAGGTTGCGCAAATCATAGATATACTCTGCCACCATATCTTTACCGTCATATTGAATGCGACGCAAAGATACATAGGTGGGTATGGTTTCACCTTGTGTATTACACCATAGCCAGTCGTCATTACTCTTCCCTGAGGAAAACGCATCGTGAAGTAATTTAGAGGAATGTTTTAAAGAATTTTGCCCATTTTGTTGGTTTTGGGGGTAAAATTTATCCTGATTGAGAGCATATTCTTCTTTGGAGTTTATGCCAAAAAGATCCATGAAGCTTTGATTACAATCAATGAGCGAGTGCTCTGCATTCCAAAGGCAAATGGCCAGTGGGGAGGCTTCTACAATGCTTCGGATATTTTTATCTTGATGGTAAAAGTCTTCTAAGGTTTTCGTATGATTACTCGTGCCCATTAAAGCACAGGTAATAATGGCAATACCTTGGTACTCCATGCGAGTGAGGTGATATTGGACGGGCACTATTTCGCCATTTTTTAGCATGTGCTCCCATGCGTACGTGTGTGTACCCTCAGCAAGGGCTATGGCTAAATGCTTTTTACATAATAGGGTGGAATCTTCGCCATCGGCTTGTGTGTTAGGACTTAGCTGAGAAATGTTGAGCTGGGTTTCTTCCAACGATGGGTAACCAAAAAAGTGCAAATAAGCCTTTGTGCAATAAAGTATTTGCCCATGCTCATCATAACAACAAAGAGCTTGAGGATTATTGCCGTAGAGTTGGTGTAGAAAAATATATATGGGTGTTTTTTGAGAAAAGTTTAACATGTGTGCGAAAAAACCTCTAAATGTCTACATTTTTTAAAAATATAGAGAAACAACTCCGTGGGTGTCCCATGTTACGTCCTTCCTTGTTTTTTTTATGGCATATTTTTGAAGTGGTGACAAGAATTTTAGTGCGCAAAAAAACTGTTTATACACGAGTTTTTTAGTTTGAATAGGCGTGAAAAAAGTATATAAAGAGCTTTTTCGTAGTATGCACTCTTATTTTGCTGTGAAAAAAATACTTTGCCATTGAAATGAAAAAGCCGCACCTCATAAGTAAAGGTACGGCTTGAAGGGGTAAGCGGTGTTTTGCTATGAAAGTTTTAGCCTTCTTTCATGGTTTGAATGATTTGTTCTAGTTTTTCCGCTTGATGTGTGAGTTCTATAACAGCCTTGGTGGCCTCACTCATGGCATGGCTTGTTTCTGTGGAGGCATGATTGATGCTGGTAAGGGAGCGATTGATTTCTTCTGAGGTGGCAGATTGTTCTTCTGCTGCTGTGGCAATGGTGCGGATTTGATCTGCAGAAGAGTCCACAAGGTGCACAATTTCGTTTAAAGACTGTTCAGCCTCATGTGCTAAGTTGGTGGCGGCTTCGATGTTGCTTGCTGAGCTATCCACATTTTTCATATTGCGTTCTACACTGGTCTGTACACCAGCAATGGCACTGCCCACTTCCACAGTGGCTTGCATGGTTTTTTCTGCTAGTTTGCGAACCTCGTCAGCTACCACGGCAAATCCGCGGCCTGCTTCGCCTGCGCGCGCAGCTTCAATGGCTGCATTTAGGGCTAATAAGTTGGTTTGGTCTGCAATATCAGAAATCACATTCATAATGGTGCCAATGGCTTCGGCTTGCTCTCCCAACTGTATCATATCTGCTTTAAGTTGCTGTGATTGGCCTTCCACCTCGGCCACACGTTTAACCATATTTTGTACAATTTTGGCACCGTCTTCTGCTTTTGCACGGGCATCATTGGACACATGGGTGGCATCGCCGGCACTACGCGCAACTTCAAGTACAGTGGAGTTCATCTCTTCCATGGCTGAAGCTGTTTCAGTAATACGGTCGGAACTTTCACTCACGCTTTGCTCTGATTCTGCAACTTGTGTAGAGAGGCTACGAGCTGAGCTAAATACGGCTTCTACAATGCCTTCCAATTGGCCGGCGGCGGCAAGCATTCCTTCTTGTTTAGCGCTTTCTGCAGCAATTTGTGCCTGCTTTGCTTCTTCCATGGCTATTTGTGCTTCTTGACTTAAACGAGCGGCTTCAGCGGCTTGTTTTTGAGCTAATACAATATTTTCTTTAAGCGCACTCACCATGGTGCGTAGTGCATCGCCAAGTTTACCCAGCTCATCTTGAGAGTGCACATCAAGCTCTTCGTCTAATTTGCCTTGTGCTACAGCTTGTGCAAATTGCATGCTCTTATTTAAAGGAGTAGTAATGCCCTTGGTTAAATATGTGGCAAATGCTGCGCCCACAAGCACAAGGAGGGTGATGAAAATAATGGTGCTTGTTTTGCTTGTGTTGAGCCCATCTATGGCTTCTTGTTGTTCTTGGTTTATATCTTGGCTTAACATTGCAAAGTTATTGTTGATAAGGTTGTGAATTTCTTTAGAGTAGCCGCTACGTGTGGCGGAGTATTTATTAAGCTCTGCAACGTTTTGAATGATGATTTGTAATACGTTAGCATATTCTTTGAGTTGGGTAATGACAGCACTTACTTCCTCTTTAAGCTCCTCCGTGGGGAAAGCGTTTTGATCCGCAGAGGCTATGGTAATAAGAGCCGTAATTTTTTCATGTAATTGGCTAAGCGCAGTAGTATTGTTTTCTGTAAGGGCGGCAAATACAGCTGCTCGTAAATCAAAAAATGCTGTGCTGAACGTGACTGTGGCTACAAGATAGTTGGAAAAGTCATTCAGAGCCACAGCATCATGCATTTGGCTGGCACTGGAAATTTCTTTTTGAATAAGAGCTATGGCATTATGCACTCGTTGATTGATATCTTTATCGAAACTTTCAAGACGTGCTTGATTTTTTAAGAAATTTTGTAAGGTAGTGTGGGAAATTTGAAGAGAGTTTGTGTACTGAGTAAATACATTTTGAAAAGTGGCAGTAAAGCCTTGTAATTGTGTGAGCTCAGGATACGCACGCACCAAAGAATGCAAATGCTCTAAAGCTGCTTCAGCCTTTTTTATATCGTTTTGTGTGGCTGTGTAATTGGCGGCGTCACGCGTGAGACGATAGGTGCGCATGTGAAGATAGGCAGAATTAAATGCTTCGCGCAATTCTGCCACATCAAAAATTTCTGGAAGACTTTTGTTTACAATATCAAGCGCTTGATCTGCGGCTTGTCTTTTTTCATTGACGGAAAAAAAACCAAGTACGCAGATGGAAAGTAAAATTACACCAAAGCCAAGGGTGAGTTTTGTAGAAACTTTCATGTTTTTCATACAGTTATCCTTTCTTACTCTATTGTATTTTGCTGTATATATGCACAAAATACGGTATATAAGGGTTAATACGTCTAAAACTTTGAAAACTTTATGTCATATGGGCAACCGTTGTAAACGTGATACTCTCATTGGTCAATGTTTCTTAGGCAAGAAAGTGAATTCTTTTGGGTAAGAGAGAGAGTGGCGTATAAAATATATTTCTTTATATGCCACTATAAAATATAGTGAAAACAGCATGTGGCTAGGGGAAGCTCGCAAATTTATTTGACAAAGTAAATAGAAGACTTATCTGTATTTTAGTGCATAGAGCAATTTTTTGTATGTTTTGCACGATGCCTCTCCTTGTGTTTAGTTCGACTGGAAATTGTTGTTTTTTTATTTGTAACACACGGCGAGACAAGCCAAAAGGCGTAACCTCAAAATGTTTTCATTGGAGGTGTCTTATGAAGATGAAGTCACGTGTTCCGCAATGGGTTGCAAAGAGTATGGATTTGAGCAAGTGGGGTATTTCGAAAGAATGTATCGAAATTTTACAAACGGGACCGCGCCATGCATCTTACTGGTCCACATGGGATGGTGTATTAAAAAGAGCCAAGCGTGTTGTAGATGGAAGAAAATATAGGCTTTCTCCCTGTAAAGGAGAAAGGGTTCTTATTGTTCCGGAAAATTTTGATCTTGATACCCGTGCTTTCTAAGGAAAGCTCATGTTTAAAATAAAGCTTGTTATTTTAAAGTAGATGGTCTTTTAAAAGGTTTTAAAGACAAGATATTTTATGATTCATAAAAAGCCCCCCATGGGGGCTTTTTTTACATGCAAAATCATGCGCATATACATTATTACCATGGAATATATATAAAAAGGAGTGCGTCATAGTGAATTTCATAAAAAAAACGTACTTTTTTTATCTTTTGATAATGCTTTTTTCTGCTTTTTTCAGTGTGCATGTAAGCTGTGCTACACCTGTACAGTTGTATCTGAATTTTCCCTATACAGTAAACCCCATTGGGGAAGATAGCGAGAGTGCCTATGGGCCACTGAACCCTGAAGCTGGTTTTGATTGCACCACGTATGTGGAAACCATTTTAGCGCAATATAAACAAAAAAAATCGATTTTAACCTTTCAGGAGCATCTTCGCCAATTAAGGTACGTAACGTCTGATGTGGATTTTTTTACCAGAGCTCATTTTATGGAATATCATTGGATTCCCAATGCCATAAAAAAACAATTTATTGCGGCATATCCAGCAAAAGACATCGTGAATAGTCAGATAAAAATATACTTGCAAGAGTGGTTTTTGGATAATCCTTTTGTACAGTATAAAGGTGTGCAATATAAAGAAAAAGTGTATAAACAAGAACCCTTGATACAAGCTTCCATTGCTTATGTGCCAGTGAAATATATTACACCTGAGTTCGTGCAAAGCTTACCGGATTTCATGGTGGTATTTTTTTTGAAAAATATCCCTCGAAATACATGGGTAGGGCAAAAGGATGAACAAATCCTAGTTACGCACATGGGCATACTCATGGAAGGGCAGCTCTATCATGCCAGCGTACAGACAAAGAAAGTGTCTGAGGAGGATTTCATGTTGTATGTTCATTCTACCCCGGCTCATGTGGGAGTGAGTTTTTATACCATTACTCAATAGTGTGCTAGCAAACAGGGTGCTTTTTGGTTATTGTAGTAATTCTGGAAGTAATTTTTCAATAGTTTTTGCGTGTTGTTCCACATATTGTGAAAATTTTATATTATCAAGCACCAAGAAAGGAAATCCTATTTCTTGCATTTGATGTATGATAAGAGGGTCGTGACTCATTTTCAAGAAAGCTTTGCTCAACTTTTGTACTATGTCATTGGGGGTATGCGCTGGTACGGCAAATCCTCGAAAAGCACCCCATTCTGTGGTAAATCCTAGTTTCGAAAATCGCTCTATTTCTTCTGCGTTGGTATAAGGCGCATCTGACATGATGCCAAGAATGCGCACGGATCCATTTTTATGATAGCTTATGGCTTCACCAAGGGTCATCATGGCGGCAGAGACATGCTTACTTAAAAGGTGTGTAATTTGTTGGGCGCTTGAAGCCGTGTGAACAAAGTTGAAAGTGATGGAAAAATGTTTTTCTACCAAGAGGCTAGATACATGATGTGAGGTGGAGTGGCCAGAGGTAACTATGCTGAGGCGTTTTTCTCGTGCGCTTTGTATAAATTGCTCTAGTGTGGCGTAAGAGGAGCTCATGGGTACTACCAGTACCTGAGGGTCAAAGCAATACATGAGGATAGGTGTGAAGTCTTTATACGTGTAGGGAGCAGCCTTAAAGAGTGGGTTGGCTATGACTGAGTTTGTGAAAGTGAGTAGCGTATAGCCATCTGCCGGTGCCTTATCCGCAGTGGCTTGCCCTAGCAACCCACCATCTCCAGGGATGTTATGGACAAAAAGCTTATGCCCGTGAAAGTACTTAGGAGCAACTTGGCTAAATATGCGCGTGGTTAGGTCTGCGCCACCTCCAGAAGAAAAGGGCACGATGGCAGTGATATTTTTGGTTGGAAAGTCTGCAGCGTGAAGGTTTAATGGGCTGAGTAGGCTAAAAAGAAATAGTATAAGGGGAAGAAAACATTGCATAGTAACTCCTAGTAAGGGAGGTGACTTTGAAAATAGTGCCTTTTTACCGTGTAGAAGATTCTGTACAGCGAGTATGTAAAATGGTAAGCACATTCTATGCCAAACATACTATAATGGTATGTTTTATGTTGGTTCTTTCTTAAGATGCAGAGTTTTTGAGACGTTCAGCCACAGTTTGTCCGCCTACTCCCCAATTGGTGGTGGGGATTTCTTCAATGGTGACCATTGTTGTTTGCGGGTTTTTTCCTAAAATGCGTACGAGCATTTCGGTTGTTTCTTGTATGAGTTGTGCTTTTTGTGCATCAGTGGGGGCTTGTTCTCCCCCTGTCACTTTGATATTAACATATGGCATATTCTATCCTTTTTTTACGTGATATTGTATGTAAACCTTATAAAGGCTATATCCTTTGACACTGCAATTGTAAATTCTTTTTCCATAAGAATTTACTTCACTAGTAAAACAGTATGCATGATGCGAAAAAAATGCATGAGGAAATTTTCTTTACATTTAAGCTGATTTTTTCTAATTGCAAAGGGTATAACGTAAAAAATATAATAATTTATTGAGGGCTAAATATGAATGCAAGTATGGAATATAAATCTTTTCTCTGGCTTCTTGTGGTGGTTTCTTTAGCTTTTTTGGTGCTCATGTTTCCTTTTTTTGGCATCATTTTTTGGTCTGTGGCCATAACTATTATTTTTTCCAATGTGCAAAATTACTTTGTTAAAATTACAGGTAATTCTAATATATCTGCGCTGTTAACACTTTTTGTCACCATAGTTATTGTTGTTATTCCATTTCTTTTTATAGCCAGTGAATTTTTAGAGCAAGGTTTAGCCCTGTATCAAGGCTTAAGTAGTGGTGATATCGATGTAAATTCCTACTTTGAAAAGATAAAAGCTTCTTTTCCTCTGTTGCAAGAATATATGGATAGAATGAATATTAATCCAGAAGGCTTTCAGGGAAAGCTTACGGAGCTTGTGATATTTTTAAGTAAATATATAGGCCAGCAAGCTGTGTCTATAGGTGCAGAAACGCTGAATATCATTGCTCAAATAGGTCTTTTGCTCTATATATCTTTTTTTACTTTACGTGATAAAAAATTTATTATTCAAGTGCTTCATAAGGCTTTACCTCTTGGGGATAGACGTGAGGCCATATTGTTTCAAAAAATTTCAGCAGTAACCAAGGCCACCATTAATGGTAGTTTGGTAGTTGCCATGGTTCAGGGCATGCTTGGCGGGCTCATTTTTTGGTTTTTGGGGGTACAGGCTCCTATCCTTTGGGGTGGTGTCATGACCTTACTTTCCTTGGTGCCCATGATTGGTGCAGGTTTGGTTTGGGCGCCTGTGGCCATATACTTTTTTGCCACAGGCGACGTTCAATCCGCTCTGATTTTAACGGTCTTTGGTGTGGCTGTCATTGGCCTTGTGGATAATGTATTGCGCCCCATATTAGTGGGCAGAGATACTCGCTTGCCTGATTACTTGGTATTGCTATCTACCCTGGGGGGCTTTGCTTTGCTTGGTATGAATGGCTTTATCATAGGGCCCTTGGTGGCAGTTCTATTCATAACATGTTGGGATATTTTTATCCGTGAGTATAATATCGAAGAAGACAGAGAGTTGAGTCAGATGGATGAAGTTGCGCCTGTGGTGTTGGTAAAAAATGAAACCCATGTGGTGCAAATTGCTTTTGCAGAGGATGAAAACAAAAAATAATTTTTTGTAAATGCATAATTTTTGATATGTTCTTGTGTGTGTCTTCTAATTGTGCGGTATTTTTTGGTTTTCTACTGAATATACGTGATTAGAAAATTTTGGAAATTCTTCAGGGAACACATAAGTAAAGAGGTGCCCTTTTACCAGTATGCGGTAAAAGGGCTTTTTCATGTACAAGGCTAAGCCATTGTATACGGAGAGAAAATTTGCCAAGGTGCATTTAAGAGGAAAAAGCCACAACCCTCGATCCCAAAGTTGTGGCTTTTGCAGAAGCGGGATAGGAGAGAATACTCACCCGAGATAAGCGTGAAGAATATCACCTCATCGAAGGGGAGGAGAAGAGAGCGCTCTCTTCTCTTGACGACACGAACGTTTTCGTTTTTACATCAAGAATGTTGTGCTTTGGTTTTCGTGATGAAAATAAGCGTGTAAGCTTGATGTAAAAAATGAAATTCTAGCGTAATACCTCACCTCATGCACAATATTAGACGGTGTTGTCGTAAAAATGTGCTATCTTGCGCTCACGTAATGCCACACGCAAAATATTCAAGCCGTAGGAAACAGATGAAAATGTATTGCATGCGTGAAGCCTTGTATTTTTGTATAGTAAAAATTACAAATCTTCATTAGCCTTACTTCAAAAACTATGCCTAATTTTACATGTTCGTCGGTTGTTGACAGTTAAGGTTTTTTCATCTTTTTTTTTCTGCAGACTTGAGGGATTTTCTTTTATTAGGAAATTTGTCAGAAAAAACTGACAAATTTTCTGAAAAGCATGACAGATAAAAATGAATGATTATCTTGTGTGAAAGGATAAAAAATCTTTGTAGGAGAACCCCATGCCATGCAAAAACTACTTGTAATTGATAAGGATGCAAGTGCTCACGACCTTATGGATGCTGTTAGTGTTCCTCTTGGTTTTGAAGTGCTTCATGCCACAAGTCTTGAAGAAGGCTTGCAGTTAGGTGTCGTAGGAGTAGATGTGGTTTTGCTGGAAAAAAATCTTCCAGATGGTGATGGTATAACGAATATTCAAGATATACAGGCACTGCCTGGAAAACCTCATGTGCTTATTGTATCAGAGTTTGCCAATGGAGATATTGCGGAAAGAGCTTTACGCTCTGGCGCATGGGATTTTTTGTGCAAGCCTTTGCATGTAAAACATATGTGTGAAGTTTTGGAACAGGTTTTAAGCCATAGGCAAGATAGAGGCATGGAGGGTGTGGACGCATTATTGCGTTGTGATAATCTTGTGGGGAGTAGTCCTGCTTTGCTTGCTGCCTTGGCACGTATGCATGAGGCGGCTCAGTCTGGCTCTAATGTGCTTATTTATGGTGAAACAGGCACAGGCAAAGAGCTCTTTGCGCGCATGCTGCATAAAAATTCAGATCGCAGTGCAGATGTTTTTGTCACAGTGGATTGTGCAGCTCTTACGGAAAACTTAGTGGAAAGTCATCTTTTTGGACATGCACGAGGTGCTTTTACCGGTGCGGATAGAGCTAAAGATGGTCTTTTACTTAAAGCGCACGAGGGTACTTTGTTTTTAGATGAAATGGGAGAGTTACCCTTATCCATGCAAAAAGTTTTCTTGCGTGTACTTGAGTTGCGACGTTTTCGACCAGTGGGTATGGTGGAAGAGGTTCCCAGTGATTTTCGATTGATTGCTGCCACCAATAAAGATTTGCACGCCATGGTGAAGGAAGGTACGTTTAGAGATGACCTTTTGTATCGATTACAAGGTATTGTAATTCATATTCCCCCATTGCGAGAGCGTAAAGAAGATATTGCGCCTTTAGCAGAATTTGCCATGAAAAAATTTTGTGAGAGAAAATCACTTCCATTGAAATCCTTTAATACAAGTTTTTTGGAAACTTTATGTGCGTATACATGGCCGGGGAACGTGCGTGAGCTTATCAATACGGTGGAGCGAGCATGTGTGGTGGCCAAGGATGAGCAGCAGCTTTATGCTGTGCATTTACCCACCGATATGCGGGTGGCTGTGGTGCGAGAGCGAGTTCAAGAAGATGCGGAAAGTGCGCCCCCCATTTTACAAGGGGCCTTTTTTCTTTCCACAGATGAAGGAACCCCTTCTTTGAAGGAGTGGAAAAAGTATACAGAACATACCTATGTGCAAAGAATTTTAGCTCAAAATAGGGGGGATATTCGAGCTTGTGCGAACATGGCAGGCGTTTCCCGAGGGCATTTTTATGAATTGTTAAAAAAACATAATATCACTTTATAAAATACTATGGGTATAAAGGAGCTTTTAGCCGTGCTTAGCTAGTATAAAATCATGAAAACTACCCTTAAGATACAAATAAAAAAAACGTGGACATAATAATGTTTTATGCCTAATATGTTGGTATTCTTAGAAAATGTATCTAAAGGAGCGTTTATGTTTTGTAATCAGTGTGAGCAAACGGCAAAGGGTAAAGCCTGTGAAAAAGTGGGCGTGTGTGGGAAAAATGAACATGTGGCACAGCTTCAAGACGAACTGGTACATGCATTGCGCTGGCTAGCGCAACGATGTTTGCAAGCTGATGCTAAAGGTATGGGAGATTTAAAGGTAGATGCCTTCATGGCAAAAGCGCTTTTTCATACCTTGACCAATGTGAACTTTGATCCTCAAGTGCTCGAACGATGTATTTTACAATCACTGGCTTTTCAAAAAGACATGGCTGAAAAGTTAGGGATTGCAACAAGCGAAGAGAGCCAAGGCGTTGAGGCCATGCGTCAAAAGTTGCATGAGCAAGCCTGGTCTGTGGCATCCATGTCTCCTCAAGAAGATATTAATTCACTTATGCAATTGGTCCTTTTTGGCAGTAAGGGGGTGGCGGCTTATGTGGATCATGCGGCTATTTTGGGGCAACAAGGGGATGCAGTGTATGCCTTTTTAAAAAAAGCCTTGGTGGCGGGTATGCCTTCAGAACAAGCAGAGCAGGAAATGGAACTGCAAGACTGGCTTAACCTTGCCATGGAATGTGGGCGAGCCAACATACGCGCCATGGAACTTTTGGAAAATGGAAACACTGAGCAATTTGGGCATCCAGAGCCTACATCTGTGACTTTAGGCCATAAAAAGGGCAAGGCTATTGTTATTTCAGGGCACGATTTACTGGATTTATACCATCTTTTGCAACAAACACAGGGTAAGGGGATTTCCATATATACACATGGGGAGATGATTCCGGCGCATGCTTATCCAAAGTTAAAGGCTTTTCCGCATTTGGCAGGGCATTTTGGAACGGCGTGGCAAAATCAAGTGAAGGAAATGGCAGATTTTCCCGGTGCTGTTCTTTTCACCACCAATTGCATTCAAAACCCCGGTGGGCATAAGGATAAAATTTTCACCACAGGCGCTGTGGGCTTTCCTGATGTGGTGCATTGCCCTTGGGGTGACTTCTCTGCTGTCATTGAAAAAGCTTTGTCCATGGATGGTTTTGCAGAAGACGTTGTTTTGGGTGAAGTGATGGTGGGATTTGGTCGCAAAACCATGCTAGATGCCGCTCCGGCTGTGCTAGATGCCGTGAAAACAGGCGCCTTGAAGCATATTTTCTTGGTGGGAGGGTGCGATGGCGCCAAACCGGGGCGTAATTACTATACGGAATTTGTGGAAAAAACCCCCAGCGATACCATAGTGCTCACCTTGGCTTGTGGTAAATTCCGCTTTTTTGATAAAGATTTAGGAACGCTTGGCCCTTTCCCGCGCTTGCTTGATATGGGGCAATGTAATGACGCTTATGCCGCAGTGCAAGTGGCTTTAGCCTTGGCAGAGGCTCTAAATTGTAGTGTGAATGATTTGCCTTTATCTTTAGTGTTATCCTGGTATGAGCAAAAAGCTGTATCCATATTCTTAAGCTTGCTCGCTCTTGGCGTGAAAAACATACGCCTTGGGCCTTCTTTACCTGCTTTTCTTTCTCCGGCAGTGTTACAAGTGTTGGTGGATACGTGGAATGTGCATCCCATCACCACAGCCCAAGAAGATTTAGATACGCTATTGGCCAAAAAATAATGTCTTCATAACACTTTTTCGTGAGCAAATACTGTAAAAGATGGAAGCCCCTGTACAAAGCAAAGTATGGGGGCTTCTCAGGTGAAGACGTTTCATTTTTGTGGAAAATATTCTGTAAGTAGGGAGAAATGTATAAAATAAAATTTTTACAGAAGTATCGTCGCTTGCATCCTTTAGGGAAATTGCTTATGGTGCCTTGGCGTTTTAGAGGCGCATCCTCAAGGAGTTAACATGAAAAAAACAGTAATATTGGGCTTAGTAGCTTTATCCTTATGCGGTATGGGGTGTACTGCCTCGCGTACTGGCATACAACAAATTCAAGAGCCTAGAGCTGTTACTGTTGCCGATTATACTCCTAGCATTGTGGAAGTGCGCAAAGCCATTTTTTCCGGAGTGCATGCGGCCAAGTGGCGTGCGCAAGACAGAGCTCCGGGGCTTATTTTTGCCACCAACAGATGGCGTGGGTCCCTTGTGACAATTGCCGTTGATTATACGGCAACTACGTATACTGTGTTATACAAAGATAGCACCGATGATGATTATTCAGCAGAGTCTGGAAATATTCCCAAGGATTTTCCCCGCTGGGCAAGCTTTATTGCTAAAAATATTGATGAAAAAATTGCCTTATTAGGGCAAGAAGCACAAACGCAAATCCGAGCTTTTCCGCGTATAGCTCCTGTATTGCCGGGGGAACCTGTTACTTTGGAAGGCAAGGAAGATGTGGATTCTTTTAAGCTTGAAAATAAACATGATGGTAGAGTAAATACACTCTTTGGTACGCAAGATAAAGCCACGGTGTTTGTGGAAGATTCTCAGAAACAAGTAAAAAAAGCACCTTTGTCAAATTCAACACCAGCGCAAAGTCCCATGATTGAAGAAAGGGATCTGGACGAACCTGTGGTTTCTGATCAGGAAAATACTTCTTCTGTGCTACCTGCTCCTGTGCTGTCTGCTCCTGGCCCCATGGAAAAAAAGGTGGAAAGCGTTACGCCCAGTATGGATGCTACGGAGGAGGTCACTTCTAAGAAAATGACTACATCCACAACGCCTTTGTCTTCGCTTACCCCCTTACCCACAGCTTCAAGTAAAGTTGTGGATAGAGCGCCAGAGCCGGAAAGAGTGCCATCAGCACCTCAAAAACCGGATCCAAGAGATGAGCAAGGCCTTGAGCAAAGTCCTCCGGTGATAAAGGCCATACCTGTAAATTTACTGATTCCGGAAAATTCTGCACCAGAAGCAGAACACCCTGCGTCTGATGAAGAAAAGGAAGTGAAAGAAGAAGCTACGCCACCAGTTCAAGAGGATATATCCCCTGTAAGTTCTTCTGTGAATCCTTCGGAGAAGGAACCGCTTAAAGAATCTTCCCTAGAGCTTGCTCCCGTACTTATCTCAGTACCTGCAGCAACGTCTGGTCCAGAATTTGGCCCGGCACCTGTAGTAAAGCCACAACAACAAGCTTCCAAAGCTGAAAATATTCCGAACGTGATACGTGCCATTCCTGTGCAACTATTGGTGCCACAATCGCAAGGAAATGAAGGGCAAAACATGCAAGATGAGGTCGTTCAAGATGAAACAGTACCATTATCTAGTCAATAAACTGCATCGGCTTCTTAATAGTATCTAAAAATATAAATTTTCTTAAGCCTTAGAGTGTGTCTCTAAGGCTTTTTTTGTACGTGCGATTAAGTATTAGAAGGAAAATAACTTGCGCTTTTGGGTACTTTTAGCCACAATGCGCCCTTCACTTGCCACAGATAAAATCTGTGATGGGTAGGTTGTATAAGAGCCTGTGAAAACCTTTCACAGCATGTCAAAGTAGGGAGATCTTTTGTGGAAAGAATAGCATTAGTTACCGGAGGCGCTAAGGGCATTGGGCGTAGCGTCGCTTTAGGTTTGGCCGCTGACGGTTTTGACATTTGGCTTAACTACCGAAGCGATCACGAGAGCGCTCAAGCTGTGGCCGCCGAAATTGTATCCCTTGGGCGCCAATGTGTGCTTTTACCCTTTGATGTGTGTGATAAAGAAGCGGTAAGTAGCGCTCTTGACCCCTTGCTTGAAGAGAATACACCCTATATTTTGGTGAATAATGCTGGATTTGCTAAAGATACGGTGTTTGGACTCATGAGTGATGCGCAGTGGGAAGATGTGCTTGATGTGCACTTAAACGGCTTTTTTTATGTGACACGTAAACTAGTGCCTTTGATGATGCGTAAAAGGCAAGGCCGCATTATTACCATGGTGTCCACCGCAGGGCAAAGCGGTAATGCAGGGCAAAGTAATTACTCCACAGCCAAGGCCGGCCTTATAGGTGCCACTAAGTCCCTTGCTCGCGAGCTTGCAAGGCGCAATATTTTGGTCAACGCCGTGGCCCCAGGCTTCATAGAGACAGCCATGACCGAACATTTAGACATGGCCGAGCATGTAAAATACATCCCGCAGGGGCGTGCTGGCAAAGTGGAAGAAGTGGCGGCTTGTGTGCGCTTTTTATGCTCACCCGGTGCCAGCTATATGACAGGACAAGTGCTCGCCGTTAATGGCGGCTTGTATATGTGAGCCTACTATGAAAAGAGTTGCCATCACCGGCGTGGGTGCCGTTTCTGTACTTGGTTTAACAGCCGAAAGTATAAGTCAATCGCTCTATACGGGGCGCTCGGGACTTGTTTTTGATCCTCAGCGCTTAGAGCATGGATTGCGAAGTGGGCTTACCGGTCATATTGAAGGCTTTGATAGTGCGAAATATCTTAACCGCAAACAGCGAAAAAGCATGCCGGAATTTGCTGTCCAAGCGCATAGTGCGGCCATGGATGCCGTATTACATGCTGGTTTAGAGCCTCAAGATTTGGCCAATGACACTTCAGCCCTTATTTTTGGCAACGATTCTTGCGTTATTCCCACTTTAGACCAAGCTGAGGCTCTTAGCCAAAGCGGTAGCACCCAAAGCATAGGTAGTGGGCATGTTTTTCGATGTATGAATTCCACCATCACCATGAATTTAAACGTGCTTTTTGGTAACACCGGTGCTGGCTGGACGGTGAGTGCTGCTTGTGCCAGTGGTGCCTATGCCATAGGTATGGCGGCCGATGCCATACGTCTTGGACGCATGGAGCGTGTGCTGTGCGGCGCCGCGCAAGAAATGGGTTGGAACGCTGTGAGTGCTTTTGATGGCTTGGGGGCTTTTTCCACAAGGCATGAAGCACCTGAGCTGGCGTCTCGCCCTTTTGATAAAGATCGTGATGGCCTTGTGCCCAGCGGCGGAGCGGCGGCTTTGGTGTTAGAAGAGTATACCCTAGCGCAAAAACGTGGCGCCACCATATTGGGTGAAATTTGTGGTTTTGGCTGTAGTGCAGACGGAGAGGCTTTATCTGTACCAAGTTCCGTGGGACTTTCGCGAGCCATGCATATGGCTTTGCGTGATGCCAAAATGCAAGCACACGAGATAGATCTCATCAATGCCCATGCCACATCCACACCGCGCGGCGACGCGGCGGAAGCGGAAAATATCGTGCGTGTTTTTGGAGAAAATTGTCCGCCTGTCATGGCGTTGAAAGCTCTCACAGGTCATGAACTTTGGATGTCCGGTGCATCGCAAATGGTGTATGCCACCCTCATGACGCAGCAAGGTTTCACCGCCCCCACATATAACTTTACCGAAGGCGATACTGCGCCCTTAAATATCTTACGCCAACGCAAGGAAGAGCCAGCACGCGCCATGCTGTGTAACTCTGCGGGCTTTGGCGGCAGCAATGCTTGTTTAGTGGTGCGTTATTCATGAATATAGCCATTGTGGGAAGCGGTATTTCCGGCTTGAGCGCGGCTTTACTCTTGGCAAAGCAAGGGCATAAAGTCAGTATTTTTGAAGCAGGGCCAAGACCGGCGCCTTTGCTTGCAGGGTTTAGGCGTAAAGGTTTACTCTTTGATACAGGCTTTCACTATGGCGGTGGCATTGCAGCAGGCGGCATATTGCGGCAATGGTTACAAGCTCTTGATGTGGAAAAATATTTGGAATTTTATCCCGAAGGCAGTAGTGAAGTTTTTTTCTTTGAAGATGGTAGCCAAGGATATCTACATGCCGGTGAAGCGCTTCTTCCCAATATAGAAGAGCAATTTCCGGGGCATGGGGCTGGCATGCAGGATATTGTGCATGATTGCGATGCTGTGTTGCAACTTTCGCCGTATACCAATCCTCATCTTGAAGAAGATCCCTCCTTACACCTTGGTAATGCACAGAGCATGTTGACGTACTTGACAGAAAAGTCTCTGCCTCAGCGCTTAAAGGCCATGCTCATGGCACGTTGTTTACTTTATGGCACACCGCCTTCTCAGTCTTCATGGGAGCATTATGCGCTGGTATCTGGGCCATATTTTCATTCTTGCGGCACATGGAAGGGGGGCGGCGAAGCCCTTGTTAAGGCATTATTGCAAGAGCTGAAAAATCATGATGTGATTGTGCAGTGTCGTAGCCGTGTACAAGCCATTTTAGGGCAAAAATCCACAGGTATTGAAGGGATAGTGCTGGAAGATGGTCAGCAATTACCCTTTGATCAATGTTATTTTACAGGGCACCCTAAGCAATTACAAAGCCTCTTACCGCAGGGGGCTTTACGTCCTGCCTTTTACACACATATAGAGGATATACCAGAAACTTTGCCCGTGCTTATGCTTTTTGCAGAGTGTTCAGCCTTTGGGCCGGGGCAAAGCATGTATGTGCTTACCCAAGAGCATGAAAGAAATCCCGACAGCATGTTTTCTTATGAGGGGCAAGAGTCGGGTCTGTATATGTGTACGGGCTATCCTGCACCGGGGGCGCAAGATACAACTTCTTTACCGCTCATGATGTTGCGCTTTTTGGCCCCGTGTTCTTTTGAGGATTTTTCCAAGGAACAGTATGCAGACTTTAAGGCTAAAGCTGTACAAGATTTGGTGGAACTTGCGGAAAAACGCTGTCCTCAATTGCGTGGAAAGTGGCGTGTGTTGGATGCTGCCACCGAGCGCACCATGCGCCAGTGGGTTGTGGGTGGTACTGGTTCTTTATATGGCATGCAGCATAGGGTTCAGGATATGCCCTTGCTTTCGGTGACGCGCATGCCGGGGCTTTTCTTGGCAGGGCAAAATATTATTCTTCCTGGCGTGTTGGGAGGAATTATCAGTGCTGCACTGGCTGTGGGTTTTAGCTTGGGGCACGATACGGCCTTGA
Organism: uncultured Desulfovibrionaceae bacterium; assembly: GCA_964370835.1. GTDB lineage: Bacteria > Desulfobacterota > Desulfovibrionia > Desulfovibrionales > Desulfovibrionaceae > CAYJAD01. Next base: position 19,398 of record CAYJLO010000001.1, on the reverse strand, counting down.
AGGAGTTTCGCGCATGCGTACGCGCGTAGTTATCACAGGTATGGGCGCTGTTTCGCCCTATGGTGAAGGCGTACAAGCCATGGTACACGGCATGGGGCAAGGAAGGAATGCTTTACGCATGGCGCCGCATCATATCGGCGGATCTCAGGTAAGTGTGGCCGGCGTAGTGCCGCCAGTGGCAGAAAAGCGTATTCCTCGAGAGCTGCGTCGTGCCATGTCGCCCATGTCCATATATGCTACCTTGGCCGCATGGGAAGCTTTAACGCAAAGTGGCCTCATGGGACAAGGGGAGCCAGGGCAGGAAATGTCCACCGCCATAATGCGTCCTCGTATGGGTCTCGCCTTGGGATCTACTTTAGGTAGTACTCAAGCTTTGCATGATTTCTTTGCCACTTTCTTGGAAGAAAATAGCGTTGAAAGTGTGCGCACCACTACATTTTTCAAAGTGATGAGTCATAGTGCGGCCTCCAATGTGGCTTTGGCTTGCCATGTCCGTGGTAGGGTTTTAGCTCCTTCTGCGGCGTGTGCCTCGGGGCTTATGGCTTTAGGTCTTGGTTATGAAAGTATTATGGCGGGGCAAGAGCAACGCATGTTATGTGGCGGCACTGATGAATATCATGCCCTTACCTCTGCCACCTTTGATCGCATGGGTGCAGCCAGCCACGCCACAGAGGTGAGTATGGCTTCTTTACCCTTTGATGCAAGGCGTAGTGGCGTGGTGTGTGGTGAAGGGGCCGGCATGCTTTTATTGGAAAATTTAGAAAGTGCTTTGGAACGTAACGCACCCATTTACGGAGAAATTTTGGGTTTTGCCATGGGGCAATCGGCCAATATAGCTCAGCCGGATGTGGATTCCATACGACTTTGCATGGAAGAAGCCTTGCACAGCGCGGCCTTGAAGCCTCAAGATGTGGGCTATGTGAATGCCCATGCCACAGCTACCCTTCAAGGGGATAAAGCCGAGGCAGAAGCCATGGAACAGCTTTTTGGGACACATGTGCCTGTGAGCTCTTTGAAAGGGCATATGGGGCATACCATGGCGGCTTGTGGTGCTTTGGAAAGCATTGCCTGCGTGCATATGCTTGCCCAAGGTAAAGTGTTTCCCACTTTAGGACTTGAACATAAGGATCCTCTTTTGCCTGCTTTGCAATATATTCAGTATGAGCACGCAACGTTGGCAAAACCTTTACTAAAGAACTGTTTTGCGTTAGGAGGGTGCGTGTGTAGTCTTGTTTTAGATAGGTATCATTCAAAGTAAGGTTTAATATGAACGACGATATGATTGCGGCTAAAGTGAATGCAGCTTTGGCAGAAGAGTTTGAGTTGGACGCTGATGATTTACATGCTGAGGCGCATATTCGTGATGACTTGGGTTTAGATAGTCTTGATATTGTGGATATGGTCATTGTGTTAGAAAAAACATTTCAATTTAAACTGCCCAATCGTGAAGCTTTGGCAGCCATTCAAACCCTTGGGGATATTTACGCTTATATTGCGCAGCTACGCGATGCAGGTGTAGTGTCTTCTGATATGTAGTTTTTTGAGAAGGGGACCTATGTCCTCATGAGGTAAGCATGGGACAGCAAAATTTTGTCCAAGGCGCTGGCACAAGTGTCTGGAAAACATGTGCCATTGCGGCTGTTTTTATCATTTGGACAGTATGTATACTTCCCATGGGCCTCTTTGCCGCTTTGCTGGCATGGCCTTTGTCTGCCATGAAGCATCGCCCCGTGTGGGTGGAAGAGGCGGCGCGTTCTTATGTGTCGCTTTATGGACGCGGTATGTTAGTGCTCTTGCGTCCCTGGTTGCCCGTGCACATACAAAATGCGCACAAAGTTTGGGAGCAGGGGCCGTGTGTGTTGGTGGTAAATCACCAATCATTTCTAGATTTATATTTACTGGGTTGCCAAAAACAGAGTAATTTATGCCTTGTGAGTAAATCATGGCCGTATAAAGTACTTTTCTTTTTTGCGCCCATCATGCGCCTTGCTGGGTATGTGGATGCCGAAGCCTTGCCGCCAGAAGATGTGGCAAGTCAATGCCTTTTGCGTTTACAGCAAGGAGCCACGGTGGTATTTTTTCCTGAAGGCACACGCACAAGGGATGGTTCATTGCAAAAATTCCACGTGGGTGCTTTTGTTTTGGCCCAACAAGCACAAGTGCCTGTGGTGCCCATGCTCATTAAAAATGCTTGGCATGTATTCCCCAAGGGGGCCAAGCTCTTTGCACCGCAAACCATTCATATGGAAGTGCTAGACCCCGTTTTTCCGCAATCTTTTCACGGAGAAGATTTGCCACATAGGGCCATGCTTCGCCACGTGCGCAAACTTTTTACGACTCATTTATAAACAATTGTAAGGATATGTTATGAAAAAAATTCTTGTTATGTCGGTTTTACTCATGATGACCTTTGCTGTGGGATGCCGCCCAGGTACCCCTGTGACCAATTTGCAAAGCGTTCCTGTGACCACTCTTACCATGAAACAAGCCTCTCTTAACGAAGTACGCAAGGCCATTGTGGGTGGTGGCTCCATTACAGGTTGGCAAACGCGTGAATTGTCTCCCGGCCTTTTGGAAGCTTCCATTGTGGTGCGCGGTAAGCATACCGTGGTGGTGGAAATTCCGTATTCTACGCAAAACTACTCCATCATTTATAAGTCCAGCAATAATATGGAATACGATGCAGCCAAAGGCACTATTCACCCCAATTATAATAAATGGGTTAATACTTTACGTCAAAATATTGATAAGCAAATTGACTTGTTACATATGTAATTTTTGGGCTCATGTGTAAAGAAAAAGATTGCACCAAGGAGGATGCTGTGGCCCCAAATATGTGCCGAGAAGAATGCCTCGATGTGTATGCCTTATTGCCACATCGTCCTCCTTTTTTATTGCTTGATAGTGTGAGCTTAGCCCCTGCAAAATGCCAAAGTCCACAATGTGTAAGCGAATCTGAAGGCAATCAGGACGTGAATCAAGATGCGCATTGGCAAGCCAGTGGGCAATGCCTTGTGCGTGAAGGTAACCCTTTTGTGCGCAAAGACACCAATCTTGAAGCTGTGGCCTTTGGGGAAATGATAGCTCAATGCGCCGGAGCCTTGGGGCTTTTGGAAGATGGTATGCGTGACGCTGCCTCTGGCCCGCCCATAGGCTACTTGGCCGCCATGCGTCCCATTCGTATGTATGGCATGGCGAAAGTGGGTGACCTCTTACATATTTATGTGCGTCGCTGTGCCACCATAGGAGCCATTTCCTTGGTGGAGGGCAAGGTGTTTTTGGGAACGCAATGTCTAGCCGAAGGGCAACTTAAAATTTTTGTGCAAGGGGCGTAATATATGCAAAGAATTTTCATGATGATCGCAAGTTTTTGTGCTTTTATGCCTTTGTTTATAGCTCCCGCGACGCATGCAAACGCTCAGGATGTTTTACAAGTTTTGGCAAAGCATACATCTTCTTTGCAAAATGTATATACCACTTTTACGCAAGAGAAAAAAATAACAGTTCTTTCGCAACCTCTGCTATCACAAGGGTATATGTGTATGCAAAAAGGGAGCGGTGAACAGAAGGAGCGCTTGGTATGGGCGTATACCAAGCCCCAAATGTCGGGCTTTGCCGCTGTGGGCGATGAGAATTTTCATTGGAATGGCCCCTTACAGCAAGGTCAAAAGCCCAAACGTGCTCAAGGTCCCGAAGCCATGGCGCTTAAAACCGTGAGCGAACACATTCGCGCTTGGGTACAGGTGAATCCAGAGCATATTACCAGATTGTACACAGTGCAAAGTGTCATGGAAGAAGGCGTACACATTCTTATTTTACAGCCCAAACAAAAACAGAATTTTTTTGAGCGCCTCAAGGTAAAGCTCTCTCCTTCGTTGGATGGTGTACAAGAACTTACTTTTCTGGAAAAAAATGGGGATAGTATGCGCATTTCATTTGCACTGCCACAGCGTAATGCGCCTTTACCTGCCGCGTGCTTTATTGTGCCTTAATGTTTAAGAAATATACGTCTTTTTCTTCCATTGTCATGCAAGGACATGCCTATTTACTGCGCCATAGAACCGCGGTGATGGTTTTTCTGACTTTTGTGTTGGCTTTGGCTGTGTATGTGGCTTTACATTCACGCACCGACATGTCGACATTGTCTTTTTTTCCCGATACAAATCCTGAGCTGGTGCAGATGGCAGAAGCCTTACATATGGCACCTTTTTCACGTTTGCTCATGGTGGATTTTTCCATTAATGCAAATGAAAAAACATCGCATACAGGAAAAACATACACTCAGGAAGACTTGCTTGGTGTGGCCGAGGCGGTGCTTAAAGCTTTACCTAAAGATTTGGCCTCCCATGCCACAGCCGTACCTGATTTGCACCCAGAGCAGGTGCTTCCTCTCATACCATCCTTGGTGGATGCGCAGGCTTTGGAGTACTTAGAAAAGCAAGTGCAAGCGCAGGTCATACAGCGTTCTTTGCAAAGTGGCATGGAACAATTACAACAACTTTGGGGAGCAATATCTTTACCGTGGCTACAGCATGACCCTTTGAATTTTCGACAAATTCTTTTGTCGCGCTTGCCAGCATCGCAAAGTTTTGGGCAGGTGCACGGCCCCACTGGTCTTGTGCTCAGTGAAGATGGGCAGCATGTTCTTTTGGTATTGCGCCCACAATTTTCCATGCACGATGTAGATAAAGCCGCGCAATTGATGTATGCCTTGGATGATGCGTTAAAAAAACATGTTCCAAATCATGTACAGGTGCTTAGCACCGGTGCCCATAGGCATAGTGCCGCCAATGCGAGCACCATTGAAGCAGATATTAAACGTATTGTGTGTTGGTCTTTGGTGGGTTTTGCCCTTGTGTATGTTTTTTTGGTGCGTTCAGTCTCAGGAGCTCTTTGGCTTTTGGCCACACCGGTGGCGGCTGGCCTTTTGGCTTGGGGGGCTGTGGCTCTTTCATGGCCGCTCATTGCAGGTTTAGCTTTGGGCTTTGGCGCTTCCATTTTAGGCATTGCAGAAGACTATGCCATGCATATGCACTTTGCTCTGCGCCATGGTAGAGCAAGAGGGCAAAGCAGCGCTGAGGTGCTCTGTGTGTTGTATAAGCCCTTGGTACAAGCTTTTTTGCTTAATGCTGCTGGCTTTAGCGTATTGCTTTTTTCCAGTATTCCAGCTTTACGGCAATTGGCGGCCTTGGCATTGTTTACCTTGGCTGGTGGTCTTTTTTTGGCTTTGGTCATATTGCCTTTATGGACCTCCTTTGCTGTGCCGGCACTGCCAAGTCCCACCGTGAAAAAGCCGTGCTCCCATGATGAGTTTTCTCTACGCAAGGGGGCGGCTTGCGTTTGTGTGGCTTTACTATTGGTTGGAAGTGTCTTTTTATGGAAAATGGTACAGGTGGATGTATCGCCGCGTAGCATGGGTGCGGATGTGGCTAAGATAAGCCAAGATATGCAAAACATGCAAAAAATTTGGGGATTTGAAAAGTCGGATCAAGAGCATGTTTTCGTGGTGCAAGGGGAAAGCGTAGAGCAGACTTTACAGCGTTCAAAAGTGGTGGTGCAAGAATTGACAGAAGCAGGTCATGACGTACAGTCTTTAGCTTCCTTATGGCCTTCGGCACAAGAAATAGAGGCCAACAAAGTTCGTTGGCAGGATTTTGTGACAAGGCACGCCCAACTTTTTACCATGGTACAAAAACAAGGGGAGCAATTGGGCTTTACCGAGCAAACATTTGTTCCCTTTCAAGCATGGTTAGACCAAAAACCACACACACTTACAATATCACTGTTGCAACAGGCCGGTTTAGGGGCTCTTTGGCACTCCTTTGTGGAACAGGGAAAAAATAATCAGGGGCAAGACAGAGTTTTTTCCTTGGTGTTGGTCAATGCCGAGGGAAAAGCAGAGGAAAAAGCAGGACAAAGTCCCATGATATCTGGTGCGGTGGCTGAATATACTGTACTTTTGTCAGCCAGTACTTTGGAAAAAAAGCTTTTGCAGGCTCTTCAAGCAGAGCAATATCTTTTGCCCGTAACGGGGGGGATTTGTTTGCTTTTGTTGCTCGTGTTTAGTCCGCGCAAGAAAGATATTCTCTTGGCGGCTTTACCACCCCTTGTGGCTATTAACGGTATTTTAGTGGTTTTTTTGTGGCAAGATATACCACTAACTTTGGCAAGTATGGCAGCTTTGCCCTTGGTTTTGGGTTTAGCTGTGGACCACGGCATTGTCATGACCCATGAACTTGGCGAGGATAAAGACTATGGCGTTCAGCGCGCCATTGTGACCTCTTCATGCACAGCTATTTTAGGCATGGGCTTACTTATGCTGGCAGAACATCCAGCCTTGCATAGTATGGGGCAAGTCATTGTGGCGGGGCTTGTGGTGGAAATGCCCGTGGCTTTGTGGATTATCCCTCTTTTTTATAAAAAATCATCGGCTGTATGAGGGAATTGCATATGAATCGTGTTTTTTTTCTGTTACTTTTACATGGTATACTTATCTTTTCTTTAGGATGTGCCTTACAATCGCATGAAGTGTCATCATGGAAAGAAGCTCCACTTTTTGTGAGTTTTGCAGCGAAAGTACCACCAAGGGAAGAACTTCCCTTACAAGGTGGCATGGAAATAAGCGCGCAAGGTGGACGTATGGCCCTTATGACACAACACGGACGCACACTTGGCTTGTGTACGTGGCAGCTAAGTTCAGAGCAGATTTTGCGTATGCACTGTGAAGCTTCAGAAGGCCTTGGTAACCAAGTACAAATACTGGTACAGCGCGTGGCACTGGCTTCGTATCGCATTGTGTATGGTTTAAAGCATGGAATGCAGGAGCAGGCTTTGCAAGCGTATGATGTGCAAAAACACGAAGATTACTTCGTATATAGCGATAATTCTGGAATTATAGAAATAAAACTTCATGAAGGGGCGCAGTAATGTCTTTGCGTGCAGCACTTGAGCTTTGTCTTAAGGATAAAAAAGCAACAGATGATGGGCTTGCGGCTTGGTATGATTTAACTGCAACCAATCCTATTTTTGCAGGGCACTTTCCTCAAAATCCCATTTTACCGGCAGTGGTGCAATGTTTAATGGTGCAAATGCTTGCGGAAGAAATATTTGCTCTTGAAGCTTCTCTGTTTGATATTGACGATGCCAAGTTCATGGCGCCCGTTATTCCACCTTGTACTGCGTGTGTGTCGGTGAAAAAGGGGCGGAAAGAGGGGATGTTTGCAGGAGTGGTGACTGTGGGTGACACTGTGCATGCCAAAATAACTTTGTGCAAGTCCGTAAAGGTTTAAGGGGGGCATATGGCATTTCGTCGTCGTAAACATAGAAGTCCCATAGCTCCCTTGATGTGTCGTATAGAACGCAGAGTGCGTTTTGAAGAAGTGGATCCTTTAAATATCATGTGGCATGGGCGTTATGCCAGTTGGCTTGAGGATGGTCGCGAAGCTTTAGGTAAGGCGTATGGCATGCATTATACTGATTTTTATGCGCATGATGTGGTTATCCCTTTAAAAATTTTCCATGTGGATTACGTACAGCCGTTACAGTACAATCAAGTATATACGATTGAGACAAGTCTTTTATGGCAAGATGCTGCTTTGCTTGAAATAGAGTATGGTATTTATGATGCTAAGGGTAAACTTATGACCACAGCTTTTACTACGCAACTCATGGTGACCAAGGAGCATGAACTATTGTTGGAGCATCCGCCTTTCTTTCAAGCTTTACGTGAACGTTGGCGTGAGGGCACGTTAACTCCAATGGAGCAGGAGAATCTATGCTTGTAAAGGCATGTGTGGTTATACCTTTATATAATCACGGGGCAACCATACGTGATGTGGTGCAAAGGGTTCTTTTGCATTGTTCTCATGTGGTGGTGGTGGATGATGGATCCACCGACGGCGGTGCAGCACATGTGGCTGACCTGCCCATTACTGTACTAAAACAACCGTATAATGCTGGTAAGGGGAAAGCGCTTTTAGCGGCTGCAACATACCTTATGCAGACAGCGGCGCAAACAGAGGCGGCGCAAGGTTTTACGCATATGATTACGCTGGATGCTGATGCCCAGCACTATCCAGAAGATTTGCCACTATTTTTTCAAGCCGTGGAACAGGATCCGCAAGCCATAATTATTGGTAATCGTGATTTTTCTGCCGCGCATATTCCTGGTTCTTCACGTTTTGGGCGAAGTTTTTCCGGATTTTGGATGTGGGTGCAAACGGGATGCAAGGTCAGCGATATGCAAAGTGGCTATCGCGCATACCCATTGAGTATCTTTTCCACGCTAAAAACACAAGAAAGCGGTTATGCCTTTGAAGTGGAAGTTCTGGTGCAAGCAGCATGGGCTGGAGTGAGCATAAAGGGCATTGAAATAGCAGTGCTTTATCAAAAGGCTGAAGAGCGTATTTCGCATTTTCATGCCCTGCGCGACAATGTGCGCATGACATGGCTCAATACTAAGCTAACCACAAAGGCTGTCTTTTGGCGCTTGGAGCAAGGGTTTTCTTGGCTAAAAAAACAGCGAGTATTTTCGCAGAAAGAAGCTAAGCACACATGGTCTAGCCGTAGTTTAGGGTCTCGGGCGCAGCATGAAATTTTTCGTTTTATGTTACGACATAATGCATTTTTTCTGGCTCGTATCGTCTTGCAAGTGGTGGTGTTCTACTATACTTTGGTGCCGGCAGTGCACCGCAGGGCCATGCCTTATGTGAATCATCGTTTTGGCAAAAGCATAACAGGTGGACAAAGGTTTTACCATATCTGGCGATTGTATCGTCAATTTGGAGAGGTGCTTCTTTGCCGTATGCTTCACACAGAGAGCCAAAAAAGTGCTTTAAAACCTTCAGAGCAATTTTTTTACACGCATATGCAAGATGTGCTTGCCACCGGCAAGGGCTGTATCATTGTGACGGCCCATGTGGGAGGCTGGCAATCGGGGCTAGCGGCTTTAGAACACTATCAACGTCCCATAGGCGTGTTATTATGGCGTGATCCAAAAGAAGTGGATAAGCATTATTTTGAAAATTCCTCGCAAAGTATGGTGCGGGAAATCAATGCCGGACAACCTTTGGAAGCCATGGTGAAAGTGCATACCACTTTGAAAGAGGGGGGACTTGTGCTGCTGATGGGGGACAGGTTCATGGATGCATCGGCTTTGCAGGGGGCAGAATCTTATGTGCAGGTGCCTTTTTTGGGAGAAAATATACGTCTGCCCATCAAGGCGTATGCTTTGGCCTCTAAACTACAAGTGCCTTTGCTTGTGCAATTTACCGTACAAGAGGGACTGCATACGCGCTTGTGGAACAGTAAAGAAATAGTGGTTCCGCCACGGCTGAATCATCATAAACCAGAGCTTTTTTTACCGTTTGCCTTAGAATATGCACAAGAGCTAGAACGTTTTGTGCAAGAAAATCCTTATCAATTTTTTAACTTTCATAATATTTGGTTGGAAAAATCATGACAGAACAAGAAATTTGTCAACGCTTAAAAGAAGCGATGATCATTGAATTGCGTTTAGAAGATGTGACCCTAGAAGATTTTGAAGATGATATGCCGCTTTTTGGTGAAGAGGGGCTTGCTTTAGACTCTTTGGATGCAGTGGAATTGGTGGTATTGGTGGAAAAGCATTTTGGCGTGGCCATTGCCGATGCTGAAGAAGCCAAAACCATTTTCCTCTCGGCGCGCGCTTTGGCAAAATATATCAAAGAACAAAGAGATGCGGCGTAAACCATGCCACACCATGTTCAAAGTTTAGCGCGTAAAGCTGTTATCACCGGTAGAGGTTGTGTATGCGCTGCCGGTGAAAATCCTGAGCAAGTTTTTACGAATTTGTGCGGAACACAGCGCACGTTGGCTTCTTCTGCTCTTTTGGGAGAGCAAGCCTTGCCATTCCCTTTTTTTGCGGCTCCTAATCACCTTTTTGCCCAAGGACGACGCTTTTCTGCTGGAGATACCCTCACTTTGGCTCAATATGCGGCGCAACAAGCTCTTGAGCAAGCGGCACTTCCAGTGCAAGCCCGTGAGCGCATGTCTGTCATGGCAGGAACTACTGCCGGCAGTGCTTTGCATTTTTTATTCACCTATGCTCAAAGGCGGGGTAAAGAGTTTAATACTCCTCCGCCCATGGCTCCTGCCTTGGAGTGGATGCCACAGCTTTCTGATGCTGAAGAGTACTTCCAAGTAAATTTAGCGCTTAATCTTGTACCACAAAGTAAAGGGGCACGTCTTACCTTGACCAATGCTTGCACCTCCGGTGCCGATGCCATTGGTCTTGCCATGGAAGCCATTGCCCAAGGGGAAGATTGTGTATTGTGTGGTGGCGCCGATGCTTTAAGCATCGTGCCACATACCGGTTTTGCACGGCTTATGATTTATGATGACGCCCCTTGTCGTCCTTTTGATGGAAGTCGTAAAGGCTTGAACTTGGGAGAAGGTGCGGCCTTCTTGGTGCTGGAAAGTTATGAACATGCCGTGGCACGCGGTGCACAGATTTTAGGTTTTGTTCTTGGCTATGGTGCTGCCACCGATGCGCATCACTTTACGGCGCCGCACCCTGAGGGACGTGGTTTAGCCGTGGCCATAGAAAAGGCTTTGGCGCAAGGAATGTGTTCGTGGGAACAATTGGCCTTTGTCAATGCACATGGCACAGCCACGCCGGAAAATGATAAGGTGGAAGGCGGATTATTGCAAAGGCTCATGAAAGAGCATGCCGTGCCTGTGTGGGCCAGCAAAGGCGGTACAGGACATACTCTCGGTGCCGCCGGTGCTTTGGAAGCTTTACTATGTCTTGAGGCTCTGCGCCATCAAAAGGTTCCGGCTTCCTTGGGCTTTAGTATGCCAGATCCTGCCATTGGTTTAAGTCCCACCCAAGAAGAGACATCCATTACTGAATCTTATGCTTTATCCACGTCCTTGGGTTTTGGCGGTGGCAATGCGGCTTTACTTGTGGCCTCTGAGGCGTATGCATCATTGATTAAGGGAGTTTCTCATGACGCCATGGCTTAATATTTGCGGTGCTGGTCTTGTGTATTCTTTACCCCATGTGGCGGAACATACCGTGGCATCTTTACCGCGTGTACCAGCTGAAGGGTTTCTCAAGCCTTCTTTAGATGTTTTACCTGAGCTTTTAAGTGCATGGCGGCAAAAGCCCTGCCCACCTTTGCGTCGTATTCCCTTATATGCTCGCATGGGATTATTGGCAGCTTTGCAAGCCTTACAGCAAAGCTCTTGGCAAGGGAGAAGCGAACACGGGGATGAAGATATGGCCCTTGTTATTGGTACGGCTCATAGTGGTATTGTCATGAGTATGGATTTTATGGACTCTATTCTTGATGCAGAACCACGCCTGTCTTCTCCTACGGCATTTTCCCACGCGGTGAATAATATGGGGGCAGGACTACTTTCCCTTTTACTGGATATACGTGGCCCCAGCGAAACCATCTCACAATTTGAGCTTTCTTTTGCTGGTGCTGTACATACAGCTTCCTTGCTTTTGCACAGTGGGCGTGTGTCTCGTGTGCTTGTGGGTGCCATGGATGAAGTGGACGCGCGCTTTACGCAATGCTGCCCAAATATGACGGATAAGGCGCAAGGGGCGGCTTTTTTCTGTCTGGAAAAGGCCACTGAAAGCACAGAGAAGGGAAGTATGCGCGTGAGCTTTGGCGAAATAACTTCCACTGATATACAGCAAAATGCTTCCGTATTACTTTCCGGTGTGGCGAAGCATGATGGCGGGGAAACTCTTGCTTCATATTATGGACAGAGCATGTGGGCGCAAGCTTTGGACGTATATTTAGCCGCTCAAAGTGCTGGTATGTATCATTGTCTGTGTACTGATGCACAGCACGGGTTTTCAGCTCGTATTGATGTACAGAGGAGGGGATAATATGACTTTTCTTTCTTCTTGTACGGATGTCATTGCCTCTTGGCCACTGTCTCGGGTGCCTTTATTGGACGAACGAGCCTTATGTGCCATTTTACAATCCATGACTCAGGCCATGGTGGGTAAACGTCAGCCTCTAGGATTGGCGGCAGAGCTTCCGGAGCGTTTTGCACAGCGTACCTGGCAAGAGTTGGGATGTGATACGGCGCTTGTTCAAGAAATCACGCATGCTTTTTACGCCATGTTTCCCGAAGACACCACAGGGAAAGCTTTTTCTTTTTCGGTGCCTTCAGTGCAAAGCATCGTGGGGCAAGCAGTGGAAACTTTGTACGCTTTATGGGCCTCCACACCGCGCCATATAGCTTTTTATACTTCAGGCTCCACCGGCACGCCCAAAGCCTGTTTACATAAAGAAGATCATATCCGTCAAGAAATCAGTAGTATAGCCCCATATGTTAGCGGGCAACGATCTGCCCTTGTGACGGTGCCTTTACACCATATGTATGGTTTTACCTTTGGTCTTCTTTTACCGTTGGCCTTGGGAGCGCCCATTCGCAGTGTGCCGCTTTTGCCGGCTGTCGTGGCTTCGGCCATGCAAGAGGGTGACTTGGTAGTGGGTATACCGCTGCTATGGTCTCGTTTCATGGAAAGTGACGCTTTTAAGCATGTGACAGCGCCCAAAGAATCTTTGTGCCTCCTTACGGCCACAGCTCCCACCCCAGCTCATGTGCTAGAACATTTTCAAGGGCAAGGTTTCTTAATGCGTGAATTTTACGGTGCTTCTGAAATGGGTGCCGTGGGGTGTAGGCCTCAGGCCGGAAAACCTTTTAGTCTTTTGGGCCATTGGCAAAGAGGTGAGGACGGGATCAGTACGGAAAGCCTTGTGCGCACCTTACCTTGTGGGCAACAAGGTGAATACGCACTCTTAGATCATATCACATGGCACAGTGAACGTACCTTTACCCATAGTCGCCGTCTTGATAAAGCAGTGCAAGTGGGAGGGGTGAATGTGTATCCCGATCATGTGCAAAAGCTGTTTTTGGAGCAAGTGGGCGTAAAAGATTGCTATGTACGCATCATGCGTCCCGAAGAAGGCGCGCGTCTCAAAGCCTTCATAGTGCCGGAACAAGGGCAAGATATACAAGCTTTACGTAAAGTTCTTACAAGTTTTAGTCGTAAAAACTTAAGTGAAGCTCAAAGGCCGGGGGCGTATACCTTTGGTGAAGATATTCCGCGCGGGCCTTTGGGTAAACCCTCAGATTGGTAGAAAATATAATATAAATTCTCTGACCCATAAAATAGCATAGTATATATATTTACTGTTTTATTTTTTGGGGGGAGAAACCTTTTTAAAAAAAGTTTCTCTCCCCCCAAACCCCCCACTTCCAAAAAATTTTATGAGCGAATGGCACTTCTTTGTTATAAAAAATTGTGCTCGCCTTAAACTTTGTGGTTCCAGAACAAGGGCAAGATATACAATTTTTATGACTTTAGCCCAAAAATGTAAGCGAATTCTAAAGATTAGGGGTATATACTTTTGGTGAAGATATTCCGCGCGGGCTTTTAGGTAAGCCTTCGGACTGGTAGAAATATAGACTATAAATTCTTTGATCCTTTTCGAGGCTTTTGGAAAGGGAGGGGGTATGGGGGAGGGAAAAACTTTTTCCGCTTGGAAAAGGTTTTCCCTCCCCCATGAAATAGTATATTTTATCTATTTTGTTATTTTTTCATAGCAATGGGGGCGTCTGTCTCTAAAAAGTCCCCAATGCAAGCGATTATGTGCCAGTTCATCCAAGTCAAAGCTGGCATAGAGGATTTCCTCTCTGTCTCTGGGGGCTTCGGTGATTTTTTCACCACTGGCATCGCTGATAAAAGAAGATCCGTAGAAATTGAGCGAAGATTTTTGTCCACCATTGGCTTCGCAGGGCTCTACGCGTTCTAGTCCAATGCGGTTGGCAGCCATGACAGGCATGATGTTGGCAGCTGCGTGTCCTTGCATAACTCTTTGCCAATGGGGCATGGAGTCGCATTCCAAAATGGGTTCAGAGCCAATGGCCGTGGGGTAGAGAAGCATTTCTGCACCCATGAGAGCCATGCAACGTGCTGTCTCAGGGAACCATTGATCCCAGCAAATACCCACGCCCACCTTTCCAAAAGCCGTATCCCATACCTTAAACCCCGTATTACCGGGGGTGAAGTAAAACTTCTCTTGGTAGTAATGGTCGTCGGGAATGTGGGTTTTGCGATATATGCCTAAGAGTTCGCCGCCTGCATCCACCATAACCACAGTGTTGTAAAGGCTATTGCCATCTCGCTCATAAATGCTCACGGGCAAAACCACATGAAGCTCTTTGGCCAATGCTTGCATGTGTTTTACGGCAGGGTTTTGATCCACAGGGAGGGCATAGTCGTAATACTCATAGCGTCGCTCTTGGCAAAAGTAGGGACGCTCAAAAAGCTCGGGTAAGAGGATGACTTGTCCGCCCTTGGAGGCAGCTTCACGAACCATGTTTTCTGCCGTGGCAATGTTTTGTTCCACATCTTGGCCACAACGCATTTGAATGGCACTCAAAGTTACGGTACGCATACTATACATCCTCTGTTATTTTTTGCGGTATTTGCTGGGTTATGCAGTGTATATTGCCACCGCCCACCAAAATATCGCGGGCAGCTATGGGCAATACTTCGCGCTCAGGGAAAAGCTTTGTTAGGATATCCACGGCCAGAGCATCGTTCGCATCGCCAAATTGCGGCAAGAGAATATGCCCGTTGGCAATGTAGAAATTCACATAGCTGGCTGCAAGGCGTTCTCCCAGTTCACGAAAATCTTCGCCTTCGGCAAAAACATAACCCGTGATATCCTGTTCATTGACGCAAACGGGCTGGGCCGGAATGGGGAGTTTGTGCACAATAAAGGGGCGTCCTTTGGCGTCATGGCTTTGCTCTAATACATCCAAGCAAGCTTTGGACATGGCGTACTGTGGGTCGTTTTTATTGTCTATCCAAGCAAGTACCACCTCCGCCGGACGCACATAAGCACATATATTGTCCACGTGTTCATTGGTTTCATCATTGTAAATACCAAAGGGCAACCAAATGATTTTTTCTGCGCCTAAATAGGTGTAAAGCTGTTCTTCAATTTGCTCACGGCTTAAGCTGGGATTGCGCCCCTTGGATAATAAACATGTTTCCGTGACCAATATGGTGCCCTCGCCATCGCTATGAATGGCGCCGCCTTCTAGTACAAAAGGACGAGCTGAATAACACTGATCACCAAGGTGCTGGCAAAATTTTTCCGCTATCATGTCGTCTTGCTGCCAATCTGCGTACAAGCCGTCTTCTTCGCCGCCCCAAGCATTAAATGCCCAGTCCACGCCGCGTCTTTGCCCTTTTGCGTTAACCACAAAAGTAGGTCCCACATCTCTGGCCCATGCATCATCGCTCACCATGGGAACGAGCTCAATATTATGTTCATTGGCAAGAGCTTCTTTAGCAGAGGGCATACCGGCCTCGCAAGCCAGCAGATAGACTTTTTCTGAGCGAGCTATGCCTCGAGCCACCTCGGCAAAGGCTTGGCGTCCGGCCTTTGCTTCATGGGGCCAAGAGCCAAGGCGACAAGGCCAAATCATGAGACAGCCATCGTGCGGAGCAAACTCAGCAGGCATATAAAAGCCGTCGTTTTTAGGAGTAGTTTTTTGTGTCATGGTATTGTGTTATGTTTAATGTTTATTTTTTTGAGGGGGAAAGGGGAAAACTTTTGCTAGCGCCAAAAAGTTTTCCCCTTTCCCCCTCAAGCTCCCCCTTACCCCTTTTAAAATGCGCTTTATAAGGTGGGGGGGAGATGCTTTTTATGAAAGTCTTTGTTTAAAGTCTTCATAGCCAAAAGACTTCACTATGCGGCATTGACCTTCAGCATTCATGCTTATGATATGTGGTAAGGGGATGCCGTTGAAAGTGTTGTTTTTCACCATGGAATAAATGGCCATGTCTTCAAAGATAAGTTTATCACCTATATTTTTAGGAGTATCGAAGCTATAGTCGCCGATGATATCGCCGGCAAGGCATGTGTGCGAAGATAATCTATAGGTATGGGCTTTTTCCCCTTCAAGGCCGGAGTCTTGCAAAGGCGGTCTGTAGGGCATTTCTAGCACATCGGGCATATGACATGCGGCGGAAGCGTCTAAAATGAGGGTGCTTATGCCGCTATTCTCCACTATGTCCAGCACTTCGCATACCAAGTAGCCGGCGCGCAAAGCAATGGCTTCACCGGGTTCTAGGTAGACTTGTACATCGTAGGTTTCTTGTATGCGCGTGATGATGCTTTCCAAAAGAGCTATGTCATAATCTGGGCGCGTAATGTGATGCCCACCACCCATGTTCAGCCACTTTACCTTATGTAAAATATCCCCAAATTGTTCTTCCACAGCTTGTATGGTGGTGGCTAAGTCGTCGGAATTTTGCTCGCATAAGGTATGAAAATGCAAACCTTCCAAAGGAGCCCCGCCGCTTCCAACGAGGCAAGATTCGTCAAAATTTTCGCGTATAACTCCTAAACGCGAACCGGGAGCGCAAGGGTCATAAATGGCATGATCACCTTGTGTAGAACATTGCGGATTTATACGCAAACCTATGCTGGCAGTGCCGCACTGATGACGAAATTTCTCCAGCTGGCGTAAAGAGTTAAAGACAATATGATTACATATTTGCGTAATATGATTAAAGTCTTCATCTTTATATGCTGGGGAGAAAATATGAGTTTCTCCGCCCATCTCCTCATGACCAAGGCGGGCTTCATACAATCCGCTAGCTGTGGTTCCGGAGAGATATTTACCGATGGTTTTGTAGCAAGAAAACATGGAAAAGGCTTTTTGGGCTAGTAAAATTTTACAGCCGGTGCGCTCCTGCACGCCTTGCAAAATTTCTAAATTTTCCTGCAATTTCTTTTCGTCAAGCACATAGCTAGGTGTGGGAATGTTTTGTATATTCATATGATATGGCTTTAAAAAGGTTTTATGGGGTGGCATCAATTTCGATATGTATCACTTTCCACATAGAGATTGTCAAATGGGTATGCGGAGAAGATGCATGCTCAAAGGAAAGAGTATATCCGCCACTGGTTTTTTTGAGGGGAGGGGGCTGGGGAGGTGAACTTTTTTTTCCTAAAAAAAGTTCCCCTCCCCAGAAAACAATAAAACTAAGCTAAAATAACTACTCTACAGTATCGGGATTTTCCACCACAACCCAAGGTAAGCCCCACTTGTTGAGAGCTTCCATGAAGGGGTCTGGATCGAGTTCTTCAAGGTTGAAGGCACCGGGTTTTTTCCATTGTCCGTTCACCACCAACATGGCACCAATCATGGCAGGTACGCCTGTGGTGTAGGAGATGGCTTGACTGCCCACTTCTTTGTAGCATTCTTGGTGATCGCATACATTGTAGATGTAGATGGTCTTTTCTTTACCGTCTTTAAGACCGGTGAAGATGCAACCGATATTGGTTTTACCGTGTGTGCGTGGACCAAGGGAAGCTGGATCTGGCAAAAGCGCCTTGAGGAATTGGATGGGCACAATTTTTTGACCTTGGAAATCAATGGGGTCTGTGGAGAGCATACCCACGTTTTCAAGGCACTTCATGTGCATGAGGTAGCTGGGGCCAAAGGTCATGAAGAAACGAATGCGCTTCACACCGGGGATGTTTTTGGCAAGGGATTCAATTTCTTCGTGGTGTAAAAGATACATGTCCTTCATGCCCACTTCGGGGAAATTGTACTCGCGCTTAATGCTCATGGGCTCAACTTCAATCCATTTACCATTTTCCCAGTAGGATCCTGGGGCAGACACTTCGCGCAGATTGATTTCTGGGTTGAAGTTGGTGGCAAAGGGATAGCCGTGATCGCCGCCATTGCAGTCTAAAATATCAATGGTGTGAATTTCGTCAAAATAGTGCTTTAAGGCATAGGCGGAAAATACTGAGGTAACGCCTGGGTCAAAGCCGGAACCGAGCAGGGCGGTGAGGCCAGCTTCTTTGAATTTATCTTGATACTTCCACTGCCAAGAGTAATCAAAAAGAGCTGTGAATCCAAGGTCTTTGCAGCGTTTTTCGTAAATGGCGCGCCATTCGGGATTATTGGTGTCTTCGCACTCATAGTTGGCGGTATCGATATAGTCCACACCGGCATTGAGACAAGCGTCCATGATGGTGAGGTCTTGATAGGGCAGAGCCAAGTTTAGCACAGCGTCGGGAGCATATTCTTTGATGAGCGCAGTTAAGGCCGGTACGTCTTCGGCATCAATTTGCGCGGTGGTGATGCGTGTGCTGGTTTTGCCTTCCAGCTCAGCTTTTACAGCGTCGCATTTAGATACAGTGCGGCTAGCTATGCAAATATCGCTAAAAACTTCACTGTTTTGGCAGCATTTGTGAATTGCCACACCGGCCACGCCACCACAACCAATAATGAGTAATTTTGCCATTTTTTTCTCCATAAAATAAAGGTCGATATATTATTTTTTATCGGGTTTTTCAGCTTCTATGAGGAGGTCTTCCACATATTTGGGGAGCATAAAGGCTCCGTAATGTAAATTTGTTGTATAATACCAAGTGGTCAGTTTGCGTTTATTCCAGCGACCGGCATCAAAATTATGTATGGGGTGGTACTTTTTGGAAGCAAAGCCAAACATCCAATAGCCTGCAGGGCAAGTGGGAATATGCGCTTGATACACACGGCTTATGGGAAAGCTTTGAAATACCTTACGGTGCATGGCGCGAAAGGCTGTTTCACCTTCATCAAAGAAGGGGCTCCCGTGCTGATAGACCATGATGCCATCATCACGTAAGGCGCGGAAACAACTGCCATAAAATTCCTTGGTAAAAAGCCCTTCGGTATGACCGAAAGGATCAGTGGAATCATTGATAATAATATCATATTCCGCTTGGCGACGGCGTAAAAAGCGCAAACCATCTTTGTGAATGAGGTTCACATGGGGGTCGTCAAAGCATTTGCCCATTTCAGGGAAAAATTCGCGACACGCTTCCACCAAAACATCGTCCGGCTCCACCACGTCAATCTGCTCTATCTCAGGGTATTGGGTGAAAGCTGCAGCAACGCCGCCATCGCCCCCTCCGATGATGAGCACTTTTTTTACATTGGGGTGCACAGCCATGGGCACGTGTACCACCATTTCATTGTAAATAAATTCATCGGATTGCGAAAAAATCACATCACCGTCCAAGACCAAAAGCCTACCATATTCGGGGGACTCAAAAATCTCAATTTTTTGGTATTCGCTTTCCATGGAATAAAGCTGTTTGGTAACACGAATACTAATTTGCCCATTGGCGGTGTGAATCCACATATCCATAATTATACTGCCTTCTTTACGCTGTAATGTAGGTCACATTACGTTTTGATGACCTGAAGAAAATCCACAACAGGGTCTGCGGCTCCCTGTAAAGAGCATCCTTTTTCGCGTGCAAAAAGGATATGATCAATAATTTTAGGGCTCACAAGCTCCCCAGGGGC